>JAJFUB010000046.1 GCA_021372615.1 bacterium
CACATGAAGGCCTTCATGTCCCACCCGCTCAGCGTCATGCGCCACTTCTGCGGCGAGGCGACCCATGTGCAGGCCTTCATGAACCGGCCCGGCTTCCGCCGCAGCGCCGGCGACTCGCTGCTGTCCACCTGCAGCATCCACCTGCGCTATGCCAATGACGCCGTCGGCTACCTGCTGAGCCAGCGCGGCGACTGCACCTATGGCCTGGGCGGCTGGTGGAGCTGCGAAGTCGCGGGCACCAAGGGCACGTTCTGCATCGAGAACTGCGTCGAGAAGGTCACCTACTGGAAGGCCCCCGACGGCCGCGGCCCGGGCAAGCCGGGCACCATCGCCCCCGGCGAAGAGGGCGGCCCGGAAGTCTTCGAGTCCGGCACGCACAATTTCGGCGAGACGTTCCCGAACCGCATCCACGCCTTCCTAGAGGACGTGAGCAACAACGTGCCGCGGCACGAGTTCCGCGCCTCGGGCCGGGACGCGCTGGCGGTGCTGGAGATCACCTTCGCGGCGATGGACAGCTACGAGCAGGGCGGCGCACTGGTACGCCCGCACCCGCTCCCGCCGCTGGAAGTGAAGCCGGAGGAGTTGCTGGGGTAGTCACGCGTGCAAGCTGGTACCGAGCGGCCGCGGCCCATTGGGCCGCGGCTGCTCGCTGTGCGCTGACTGATTCGACAAACCGCCCCTCTTGTGGCATACTACCCCAACAAGTCCAGCCGCCACCGTACGGGCCAGTGGTGCCCGTGCGGCTCTTGTGTTGCCTGCCGTACGGTCGCTCGGCCCAACCCCAATACCAACCACCGCAATCGCGTGTGCGTGAGGAGTTCTTTTCTATGCCCAAAGATGGTGACGTGTATCCCGATTTCACTCCCGGCCAGATCACCTTCGACCCCATCCCCCTGTTCACGTACCACGGCGACATCCAGGAGGCCATCGCCGAGGGGCTGAGCAAGGACGAGGCCCTGAAGCTGCTCGATCACATGCTGCACATTCGCTTCTTCGAGGAGATGATCGTCAGGCTCAAGGGCAAGAAGTTCAAGCCCCTGGTGGACTATAAGTTCATCGGCGCCACCCACCTGTCCATCGGCCAGGAAGCCGTCGCCGTCGGCGCCATCGGAGCCATCAACGCCGACGACTACATCACCTCTACCCACCGCGGCCACGGCCACTCCATCGCCAAGGGCGCCTTTGCCCTGGAGAAGCGCGACGTGGCGCAGCTCGCCGAGTTCATCGGTGAGGACGCCGCGAACTACGACATGTCCGACCGCAAGGGCGTGCTCGACTGCGCCATGCAGGAGCACCTCAACCGCACCATGGCCGAGCTGTTTGGCAAGGAAGAGGGCTACTGCCGGGGGCGTGGCGGTGGCATGCACATCGCCGACTTCCACGCCGGCCACCTGGGCGCCAATGCCATCGTCGGCGGCTCCTTCGCCATCGGCGCCGGCGCCGCCATGGCCGCCTCAATGCTCCAGGACGGCAAGGTCTGCCTGTGCATCGTCGGCGATGGCGCGACCAACAACGGCATCGCCCATGAGGCCATGAACTGGGCCGCTCAGGACCAGTTCGCAGAGGGTTGCCCGGTCATCTTCCTGGTCGAGAACAACCAGTACGGCATGACCGGCCAGCAGAAGGGCGAGGTCACGGGCATTGACTGGCTGGCCCAGCGCGGCGCCGGGTACAGCCGCGAGAACATGCACGCCGAGGTTGTCAACGGCATGAGCGTCCTGGCCGTGCGCGATGCCGTCACCCGCGCGGCGAAGCTGTGCCGCGAGGGCCAGGGCCCGGTGCTGCTCGAGTGCATCACCTACCGCTACATGGGCCACTCGCTGTCCGACGACCGCACCACCTACCGCAGCAAGAACGAGGAGAAGGCCTGGCAGGACATTGACCCCGTCGAGACCTACCAGAAGGCGCTGATCGAGAGTGGCATCGCCACGCAGGACCTGATTGACATCCACCGCAAGATCGCGCAGGAGCGCATTGACCGCGCCACGCTCTTTGCCTCCGAGGCGACCGATCCCGATCCCGCCACGATCTACGAGGGCCTCTCCGCCGAGACCACCTCGGACGACATAGACCCCAAGTGGGCCACGCCGCAGGAGGCGCTGCTGGCGGAGTACAAGCCCCAGCGGCGCGACTCGACCGGCAGCATCCTGGCCCGCCATGCCGTCATCGAGGCCCTCATCGAGGAGATGCTGCGCGACCAGCGCGTCGTCCTCTATGGCGAGGATGTGGCCGACTACGGCGGCGCTTTCCAGGCCACACGCGGCATCTTCGAGATCTTCGGCCGCCAGCGGTGCTTCAATGCCCCGATCTCCGAGTCGGCCATCATCGGCACCGCGGCCGGCGCGGCCATGGCCGGGATGCGGCCCGTGTGCGAGCTGATGTACATTGACTTCATCCTCATGACGATGGACCAGACCGGCAACCAGGCCGCCAAGAACCGCTACATGTTCGGCGGCAAGGCCAAGCTCCCGATGGTCATCCGCACGACCATCGGCGGCGGCAAGGGCTACGCCGGCCAGCACAGCCAGAGCCTCGAGGCCGTGGCGACGATGTTCCCGGGGCTCAAGGTGGTCGCGCCCTCGACAGCCTATGACCTCAAGGGCCTGCTGAAGGCCGCTATCCGCGACGACAACCCGGTCGTCTTCATCGAGCACCAGAACCTCTACCTGGTGAAGGACCCCGTGCCCGAGGAGGACTACACGGTGCCGCTGGGCGTGGGCAAGGTCGTCCGCGAGGGCACGGACATCACGGTCGTGGCGTACTCGTGGATGATGCAGCGGGCGCTCGAGGCGGCCGACAAGGCCGCCGAGGAGGGCATCTCGGTCGAGATCGTGGACCCGCGCACGCTCGTGCCGCTGGATGAGGACCTCATCAACGCCTCGGTGAGCAAGACCGGCCGGCTGCTGTGCGTGCAGCAGGCGCCGGAGATCGGCTGCTACGCCGAGCACATCGCGTACAAGGCGCAGGAGGCGTGCTTCGCCAGCCTGAAGGCCCCCGTGAAGATCGTAGCGGCCCACAACACGCCGCCGCCGATGGCCGCGACGCTGGAAGCGGAGTTCCTGCCCAGCGTGGACAAGATCCTGAAGGGCATCCAGCAGACTGTGGGGCGGTAGACGCCCGATGGTCCACCCGCTAAGGAGACCACTACGGCCCGCAGCGACCACCCACGGTCGTCTGCGGGCCGTTTCGTGACACGAGCCATGCCACGGATTCCTCTGTCGCTGTCCGTCTACGAACACGCCGCCTCCTTCTTGGGCCTCACGCCCTGGGAGGTGTGCCGCTCTGCCGAGCTGGTCTACCGCGCCCATCGCGAGGCGTACCTGGCCTACCGTCACTTCCCCCTGGTCGTCGGCATCGACATCTACAACCTGGAGGCGGAGGCCTATGGCGCGGAGCTGGTGCGCCCGGCCGGCGCGGGCATTCCCGCCATCACGCAGCCCATCATGACGCTCGCCGATGATCCGCGCCGCCGCGCTTTCGACCCGGCGACGGCCGGACGCATCCCGCTGATGATCGAGGCGGCGCAGCGCCTGCAGGCCGACTTCCCGGAGGCCGACGTCCGCCTGCCGGTGAGCGGCCCCTTCTCGGTCGCCCAAAGCCTGCTCGGCCTCGAGCCCCTGGCCATGGCCGCCGCGCTCGAACCCAGCCGGGTCCGGGACTTCCTCCTGGCCCTCGTCCCGGGGCAGGTGCGCACCTGCGAGGCCATCCTGGCCGCCGGTCTCGGCATCGCCTTCTTCGAGTCCGCCGCCGCGCCGCCCCTGTTGTCGCCAAGGCAGTTCCGCGAGATCGAGCTGCCGGCGCTCCAGTGCGCCATGCAGGAGGTGTCGGCCGTCATCCAGGCGGCGGGTGCCGCGACGGGTGCGGCGGGCCCCGCCGCGCTGCCCTGCATCATCGGCGGCGACACAGCGCCCATCGTCGAGGACTTGCTGAGCACCGGCACCGACTTCCTGATCTGCCCGGCCGAGACCGACCGCGACGCCTTCCTCGCCCGGACGGCGGCCCGCCCGGAGGTGCGTGTGCGGGTCAACCTCGACCCGGCCGTCTACACGTCCGGCACCCCCGCGGCGATGCAGGTGGCGGTGGATGAGGTGGTGAAGCTAGCCGCCAGGCGCCCCAACCTGCTGCTGGGCACGGGCGCGATTCCGTACGAGACGCCGCACCAGAACATCCAGGCGCTCATCGCCATGTGCGCTTGACCCTCGGACCGTGGAGCGTGACCATGAGAGCCATCGCGGCATGTGTCGGTGCGCTGTTTGTCCTGCAACTCCCCCTCCTGGCCCAGACCCCCGACTGGACCCTCAGCTTCGACATGGACCAGGCGCCCAACACTGGCGGCTGGCAGAGCACCGTCACCCGACACGAAGTCAAGGACGGGGTCCTGCGCATCGTCGATGACAGCACCGAGCGTGGCTCGGGCCACTGCTTCCAGGTGAGCTGGCAGGCCGACCCCGCGCAGGAGGCCGTGGTCGAGGCGCGGATGAAGGTCGTGTCCAGCGAGGGCGACGCGGGGGTCTGCCTCTGGGTGTCCAACGGGGTCAACGAGGAGGGCGTGCAGTTCCGCACCGACGGGATTGACCTGGCCTTCGCGAAGCTGAAGTACGCGCTGGACACGACGAAGGACTTCCACGTCTACCGCCTCACGCTCAAGGGGCAGGACCTGAAGCTGTATGTGGATGACAAGCTGGCGATTGACGCCACCGGCAAGGCGACCGCGCCGGCGCACCAGGGACGCAACCAGCTCACCTTCGGCAGCGCCTCCAGCGCCGCCAAGGGCGAGTCGCTGTGGGACTACGTGAGGTTCAAGTCACCCATGGAACTGCAGCAGGCTATCGTGCCGCCGCAACTGGAGCAGGTCACGATCTTCCGCGAGCCCGATACGTACGCCGTCTTCCCCGGCCTGCGCATGGACGAGGCCACCGGCCGTCTGGCGACCAGCTTCCGGGCCGGGGGGCCGAAGTCGCACATTGACGCCAAGGGCGCCGGGTCGGTCTCCATGGTCAGCGACGACGGCGGCAAGACCTGGCAGAAGGGGCCGATGCTCCCCGGCAAGCCCTTCGTGGGCCCGAACGGGCGGCAAGTGCGGGTCTGGTGCAAGTGGTGGCAGGAGCACCCGGCCGAGAAGCGCGAGGAGTTGCAGAAGCAGGGCTATCTCGTGCGCGACGTACGCCCCGGCACCGTCGCCTTCTGCGCCGGGGCCATGTGCGGCCTCTCCAAAGACGACGGCAAGACGTGGGAGAACCGCGAGATCCAGTACCCCTTCATGGCCTGCCTGGCCTCGGGCATGAACTCCCTGCAGCTTGCCGATGGCACCATCCTCTTCCCCGTCTACGGCTCCCAGAAGCCGGATGACAAGGACTCCTCGTGGCTGCTGCGCTCGACTGACTACGGCGAGACCTGGCAGTTCATCCAGGTTGGCCTGAAGCCGGAGATCAGCCTGAACGAGCCCGAGATCATCGAGTGCAAGAGCGGGCGGCTGCTCATGGTCATGCGCACGGGCGAGGGCAACGATCACCTCTGGCAGGCGACCTCCGACGACAAGGGCGCCACGTGGCATGGCCTCAAAGACACCGGCGTGCAGGGCCATCCGCCGGACCTGCTGCGCCTGCAGGATGGCCGCATCCTGCTGAGCTATGGCTTCCGTCATCCGACGCCCGGCATTCGCGCGGTCGTCAGCAACGACGAGGGGGAAAGCTGGGACCTGCAGCACATCTACGAGTTGCGCGGCGGCGGCGGCGGCTTCGACCTGGGCTATCCGCACTCGGTGCAGCTCCGGGACGGCACGGTCGTGACGGTGTACTACTTCTTCGAGCCCGGCGGGATGCAGTACGTCGCGGCGACGCGGTGGAAGGTGCCGTAGCCGTAGGACCGCCGGCTTCCAGCCGGCACGCAGTTGGTCTGTGGGGCGCGTGCGGCTCTGGAGAGCCGCGGTCCAACCGCCCACCACGCTCCGGTCCTCTGCGCGCCGGGAAGGAAAGGCCGCCCAACCTGCACCAAGGGACGATGGCGCGTTTCAGCCATGTTGGGAGCGTGCGCGTGCTTCGTCTGCTGATGCCTCTATTGCCGTTCCTCCTGCTCGGGCCGCTCTCCCCGGCCCCCGCGCAGGTTGCCGCCCGCTTTCGCCACGACCCCGCCGCCGGCGCAGCGGCTCTGCGCCTGGCACGTCAGGCTCTCGACGAGTACTGTCTCCACCGCAATCGCCTGCCTGTGCCTGAGGACCTGCCGGCGCTGCTGTACGAGCACGCCGGTGTCTTTGTCTCCGCCCAGGTGAACGGCGCGCCGCGCTGCTGCATGGGGACGCTGCGGCCGCAAGGGCCGAGCCTGGCCGCGGACCTCATCGAGGCGGCCGTGCGGGCCGCCGCCCATGACACGCGTTTCCCCCCGCTGAGGCCCGCCGAGCTACCCGGCCTGCGGGTCATCGTGTCCATTCTGGATCCCCCGCAGGCCACGGTCGAGCCCTTCGCGCTCGACCCCGTCAGCGACGGGCTGGCAGTCCGCTCAGCGCTGCGCACGGGCGTGGTGCTGCCCGGGGAGACCGGGCGCCCCGACCGCTTCGTGTCGTGGGCGCTGACGCGGGCCGGGGCACGCCATGGGGAACAGGTCGAGTACTTCCGCCTCACGGCGGTTCGGTTCATGGAGCACCCCACAGGTGCGAGTCAGTCTGGGAGGTAGGAACATGTCACACTCCATCCGCTGGATGCTCATCGGCGCCCTCGTCGGCCTCTGCGCTTCAGTTGTCACGGCGCAGCCCCCGATGCCGCCGCCACCTGGGTCGCCCCCGCTGCCGCCTCCGCCGCCGGGCCGGGGCGTTCAGACCCGCCAGCCCAGCGCCAAGGCGCCTAACCTACAGGTCAGCGCGAGCCAGCGCACCTTTGCCGTGGGCAAGAAGGTGCTGCTGTCGCTGTCCACCTACAACCTCAAGCAGGCCAACCTGGCCGTGTATCGGGTCGCCCTGGAGGCCCTGGCGCCCAGCGCCGCGGCTGCCGCCGAGGATGACGCGAAGGTGCCCGGCAGCCTGCCCTACCGGCTTAAGAACCTCAAGCTCCGCGGCCAGCGTCCGGCCAAGACGCTCACCGTGAAGACGGCGTACTCGCTGGACTCGTGGGAGGAGAAGACGGTGCCCGTGATGGGCCTGGCGCCGGGGGTCTATGTGGTCTCAGCGACCGCCTATGGCATCGAGAAGCGCACGTGGCTGGCGGTGTCAGGCCGGGCCATGTTGGCCAAGCGCTCGCCGCACGAGGTCCTCGCCTGGGTCGTCAACGCCACCACCGGCCAGCCGGCGGTGGGCGTACCCGTGGCGCTGTATGGCGAGAAGGGGAAGGTGCAGACGAAGGCGACGACGGGCGATGGCCTCGTGAAGTTCGATGCGCCGCCGCTGAGCACCCCGGCGTGGCTGGCGACGCAAGCCGGCGACCCCGCCTTCGCCCAGGGCCTCTCCCCCGCCGTCGTTGACCCCTACGTGGCGACCCTCTACACCGACCGCCCGGTCTACCGCCCCGGCCAGAACATCAAGTTCCGCGGCACGATCCGCGAGTTCGCGAGCGGTCAGTACTCGCTGCCCGCGGCGAGCACCGAGACTGTGCGTGCGCGCATCAAGACCGACGGCGGCAGCGTCGTCTACGACGAGCAGCTCCCGCTCAACGCATGGGGCACCTTCAATGGCGAGTTCCAGCTTGCCCCCGAGCCGCCGCTGGGGGACTACGAACTCAACGTCACCGTCGGCAAGGGCGCCAAGGAGACGATCTTCTTCCACAGCTTCCGCGTCGAGGCGTACCGCAAGCCCGAGTTCACCGTGGATGTGAAGATTGACAAGCCCCTGTACAAGAGCGGCGACGATGTCTACTTCACCATCTCCGCCAAGTACTTCTTCGGCAGCCCGGTGTCGGGCGGCAAGGTCAGCTACAACATCCGCTTCAATGAGGCCAGCGAGGCGCCGCCGGCGCACATCGTCTCCGCCGCCGGCCTGGGCACGGCCGCCATCGGGCAGATCGAGGACAGCTTCGAGGGCGCCGGACGCCTGGACAAGGACGGCAAGCTGCGCCTCTACCTGAAGACCAAGCATCTGCCGTATGACCGCAGCCTGAGCATCTCGGCCGAGGTGAGCGAGACGGCGCTGCGCCCGCGCTCCGGCAGCGACAGCACGCTCATCGCCGGCGCAGGCATCAACCTCGACATCAGCCCCAACGCCTACCAGTACCAGGTCGGCGAGACCGCGACCGTCACGGTGCGCACGACCGACCGCGAGGGCAAGCCCGTCTCCACTGCCGTCAACCTCTCGTTCGTTGAGAACCTGGAGGACCGCGAGGGGCGCTCGTACGAGGAGACCACCAAGAAGGTCGTCGAGACGAGTAGCGAGGGTCGGGCGGAGGTGTCGTTCCCCCTGAAGCGTCTGGGCTACCACCACTTCGAGGCCTGGGCCAAGGACCAGGACGGCAACCCCGTCTATGACTCCGAGAGCATTGACGTGGTCAAGAAGAAGGAACTGCGGCGCTGGCCCTCGCTGGAGATGAGCGCTGACGCCAGCTCCTACAAACCGGGCGACACCGCTGTCATCAAGGGTGAGACCGATCAGCTCGGGGCCTGGATGCTCGTGACCGTCGAGGGCGAGCACCTCTTCTCCTCGAAGGTCGTCCGGCTGCAGGCCAACCAGTTCAGCTTCAAGGTGCCGATCACCGAGGACTTCCGGCCGAACGTCGAGGTGCGCGCGGCGATCATCCGCAAGGGCGAGTTCACCGGCGCGAACGATGACCTGTCCGTCCCGTTCGCCGACAAGCAGCTCACGGTGACGATCACCCCGAACAAGGACAAGTACCAGCCGGCCGAGACCGCGAGCTATGCCATCACCACCCGCGATGCGAGCGGGGCGGCGGTGCCGGCGGAGGTGGGCCTTGGCGTCGTGGACGCCAGCGTCTACGAGATCCGGTCGGACACCACGCCCAACCCGTTCGATGCGTTCTGGGGCGAGCGGGAGAACCGTGTCGAGACGCAGTTCTCGCTCGAGAACATGTACCCGGGCGGGGCCTATCAGATGATGCCGGCAGCCGCACCGATGATGGAGCGAGCTGAGATGCCCCGCGACGGCTCCAGCAAGGCTGGCGATGCTGCCCCGCGCGTCCGGCGCTTCTTCACCGACACCGCCTACTGGGGCCCGTCGGTCGTGACCGACGCCAACGGCACGGCGGAAGTGAAGTTCACCGTCCCCGACAACCTCACGACCTGGCGAGCCACCGCACGTGGCGTCACGAAAGCTACGCAGGCCGGCGAGAACCGCAAGGACGTCGTCGTCACCATGCCGCTGCTGGTGCGCTTCACCCTCCCGCGCTTCTATGTGCAGGGCGATGAGGCCACCGCCGCCGCGACGGTGCACAACTACACCGGCACCGAGCGCAATGTGAAGGTCACGCTGACGGCCGAGGGCGCCGAAATCCTCGGCGCGGCCGAGCAGAGCATCAAGTTGGAGAATGACGGGCTCAAGCGCCTGACCTGGAAGATCAAGGTCACCGGCAAGGACAATGCGCGGTTCCTCGTCAGCGCCGACGGCGGCCCTGGGGGCAAGGACGCCACCGAGGCCACGTTGCCGATCAAGCCGGACGGCGCCCCGGATGTCGTGGCCGCCGCCGGCATGACCTCCGACGCGGCCACCGTCTCCCTGGACCTCCCGGCCAACGCCGTCGCGGGCAGTGGCCTGGTGCAGGTCGCCCTGTCGCCCTCGCTGGCCGGGCCGCTGTTTGAGGCCCTCGACTATCTCACCACCTATCCCTATGGCTGCGCCGAGCAGACCATGGACGGCTTTCTGCCCAACATGATCGTCGTCAAGGCGCTCAAGGACCTCGGCTCGCAACGGCCGCGCCCCAAGATGCTCGACCGCTACATCAGCTTCGGTCTGCAGAAGCTCCTGCGCTTCCAGCACTCTGACGGCGGGTGGCACTGGTGGGAGTTCGACGACAGCGACCCATACATCAGCGCCTACATCGTCTACGGCCTGAAGCTGGCTGACATGAACGGCTACGTGGCGGCGCACAACGCCATGGTGCGCGGGACGGCGTACCTGCGCGAGGCGCTCACCGAGGAGAACTACCGCGATGCCCAGGCGTATCTCCTGTGGTCCCTGGCGTTCGCCGATGTCTGGCCCAAGCCGGAGGACCTCCAGCAGGCCACCAACATCGCCGGGCAACTCGCCGCGCAGCGCGCCAAGCTCGACATGTTCAGCCAGGCCAGCCTGGCCCTGTCGCTCCACGCCCTGTCGCAGGCCACCGGGCAGGACCCGGCCGTGGCGCCGAAGCTGGCCGAGATGGCCCGGACCATCGCCGGCGAGCTCGAGCAGCAGGGCAAACCGCTCGGCCAGGCGCTCTACTGGCCCGCCGACGGCCGCTACAAGTACTCCTGGCTGGACAACAACGTCGAGGTCACCTCGCAGGTGCTGTCGCTGCTGCTGACCGTCAAGCCCGACAGCTCGGCCATCGTTCCGGCGGTGCGCTGGACCATGGCCGCCCGCAGTGGCAAGGCCTGGACCTCCACCAAGGACACCGCGGCGGCGGTCCTGGTCCTGACAAGGTACATGGCCCAGAGCAAGGAACTCGGCCAGGCCTTCACTGCGAAGGTCTTCAGCGGCGACAAGCTCGTCAAGGAGATCGCCTTCAAGCCCGAGGACGCCCTGAAGGACCCGGTCACGTTCGCCATCCCGGCCACGGACCTGCAGACCGGGGCGAACAAGCTGCGCTTCGCCCTCACCCCTGCCCCTCTCCCAGGGGGAGAGGGGAGCAAGGGTCGCTGCAGCCTGTACTACAGCGCCCGGCTGAGCTACCTGCTGCCCAGCAAGGACGTCGTGCCGGTTGCCAAGGGCATCACCATCGAGCGCAAGTACCGCATCCCGGCCGTGGACCCCTCCGGCGCCGACGTGCTCGACCCGGGCGAGGTCGTGTTCGTGGATGTGACGATCCGCACGAAGGACAACCTCCGCTACGCCCTGCTGCAAGAGCCGATCCCGGCGGGCTGTGAGGTGGTCGAGGGTGAGGAGGACCGCATCCCGAGCATCGGTTGCGAGCGGCGCGAAGTGTGGGACAACAAGCTGGTCCTGTACTTTGACTACCTGTGGCGCGGGGAGCGCACCTTCACCTACGTGCTGCGCACCGAGGCCCCGGGCAGCTTCCGCATCCTGCCCAGCACCGCCGAGCTCATGTACTTCCCCGAGGTGCGCGGCAACAGCAAGCCGGTGCGGATGAAGATCGCGGATGTGAAGGAGTAGCGCGATGGGGCCGCCGGAGGGGCCGGATATCATCCGGCCCGCCGTCACTGGCGCACGGTGCAAGGCAATGGGAGACCCTCACGACGGGCCGGCTGGTAGCCGGCCCCTCCCTGCCCTGCCCTTACTGCTGGCGGCTTCCCTGCTCATTGCGTCGCTGGCGTCCGCCGACGACACCCGGCCTGCCCCGCAGCCGGGACTGACCATGCCGGCCTTCGCCCTGTTCGATCGGGACGGGCGCCTGCATCGCCTGCCCGACTACACCGAGTCCGTGCTGGTCGTCAACTTCTTCGCCTACTGGTGCGACACGTGGGTCAAGCAGTTGCCCCAGCTCAAGGAGCTGTCGCGCCAGCAGGCGGACCTGCACTTCCGCCTGATCGGCATCAGCGTGGACGGCCAGTGGTCCGACGCCCGGCGCAAGGTCCTGCGCGACCAGAAGCTCCTCTTCCCGGTGCTGCTGGATGGCCGGTCGGAGCTGGCGCGCCAGATCGGCCTGCGCCGCGTGCCGACGGTGCTGGTCCTCGACCGGCAGCGCCGGGTCACATACGTACACGAGGCTTACCCCGGCAACCCGCCGGTGCTGGCGGCGGTGCGGAAGGCGTTGTCGCGGTAGACCGACGCCAGCCGGTACGCCCGACACTCCTGTCGGGCATTGTGCCGCATCGTGGTACGCCCGACACTCCTGTCGGGCATGTTCCGTCGCCCGACAGGAGTGTCGGGCGTACCTGTGTCCTTGCCCCCCAACCTCACCATCGGAGACAGCGATGACCCCCAAACAGCGCGTCGCCACCGCCCTGCAGCACCGCGAGCCCGATCGCGTCCCGATCATGGAGTTCGCCATTGACTACACCATCGTCGAGGACATCCTCGGCCACCCGACCTTCTGGCGCGGCCACTTCAAGGAGATCCAGGCGTACTGGGACGGGCGGCGCGATGAGATCGTGGAGAGCCAGAAGCGTGATATCGTCCAGTTCGTGCGCGAGACGGGGCAGGACGGCGTGGCGGTCAATATGGTCCCGCCCAAGGGCTTCCAGCCCGAGCGCCTCCAGCAAGTAGATGACGAGACCTGGCGCGACTGGAAGGGCAACCTGTATCGCTACAGCGAGCTGACCCACGACCTGGGGCTGATGAAGGAGAACGCCTTTGAGCCTCAGCCCGCCCCTGACCTGTGGGAGCCGCCGGCCGAGATAGACGAGTCGGAGTGGGAGCTGATTGACTACGTTCTGGCCGAACTGGGTGACACGCACTACATCATGATCCGCCCCGGGCGCCGGGCCGCCCTGGGCTACGTGTCGGCCCTGGGTTGGCAGCCGATGATGATGCGCCTGGCCGAAGACCCCGAGGGCGTGCGCGCCAGCCGCATCAGGGGCGCCGAGGCCACGGACTGGAGCATGTACCTGGAGCGCGGCGCCGACAACGTCGCCATCGGCGAGGACTTCGGCCACAACCACGGGCCCTTCATGTCGCCCGCCACCTTCGAGCATGTCTATGTCCCCGGCATCCGCATCCAGTGCGACAAGCTCCACCAGCGCGGCCTGCCGGTGCTCTGGCACGCCTGCGGCGACAACCGCCTGATCCTGGACCAGATGATTGACGCGGGGATTGATGTCTACCAGGCCATCCAGCCTGAGGAGGACATTGTAGGCCTCCGTCGAACGTGGGGCCACCGGATCGCGCTGTGGGGCGGCATCTCCACGCACACCCTCGTCATGGGCACAGCCGAGGAGATCAGGCGGCAGGTGCGCGAGGCCGTGGCGGGCTGTGGGCCGGGCGGCGGGTACGTGGCCGGAGCCTCGCATTCGGTCTGCGTATCCAGCAAGGCTGAGAACTACCTCGCGGCGATTGACGAGTTGCAGAAGGTGGGACAGTACCCGCTGTAGCGGACGATCCAACTCCGGCTGGCGGAGGTCGCGCATGAATACGAGGAGGCGCCCGGCGCTGCTCATCGCGATGATGGCGGCGCCGCTGCTTTGTGGCATGGTCGTGGCGGGCCCGGCCAACGTCTGGCTCTACGACATGGGGCAGCCCGACTCGCCTGTCTGGCCCGGCTTTACCCGCCTCACCCCCGATAGCGCCTATGCCGCCGACAAGGGCGTGGGGTGGCTCAACCCAGCCGCCGAGCTGCGTGCCTACCGCGCCGAGAACCTCGACGCCCTGGCCGTGGACAGCGTGCGGGGCACGCGCTCGAACAAGCTCAACCTCCGTCTGGACCTCCCCAATGGCGACTACACGGTGTGGGTCCTGACCGGCGAGATGGGCAACATCTGGCAGTTGCGCTACCTGCGCGAGCCCCACGACCTGCTCCTGCAGGGCCAGGTCGTGCAGACCATCGCCCCGCCGGAGGCGGAGCTGTTCCGCCTGGCCAACTACGACTGGCGCGCGGGTGACGATATCTTCGCGCAGTTCATCGCCCCCCGCTTCACGTGGCTGCGCCATGAGGTCACCGTCACCGACGGCAAGCTGCTCGTCGGCTTCAGCCCGGCACTCAGCTTCCCGGTCAACGCCGTGGTCGTGGCGGAGCGCGCGGTGGCCACGCGCGTGGCGGACCAACTCCAGGCTCTCGACGCTGAGCGCCGCGCCGCCTTCAACCAGTTCTGGCGGGAGGTCGAGCCCCCGCCCGACCCCGCCGCTCCCGTGTCCGACACCGAGCGCCAGCGCGGCTATGTCCTGGCCGAGACGTGCTGCTCGGAGGACCTGCACCCCTGGTCGCAGCCCAGGCCGGCCGATAGCCGCACAGAGATGGCCCTGGTCGCCACTGCAGGCGAGCAGGAGCAGGCTTCGTTCGCGGTGTACGCCTCGCGCGATCTGCGCGACGTGACGTTCCAGTTGACCGACCTCAAGAGCGAGACTGGGAAGCTCCTGCCGGCCACGGCCCTGCGCCCTGGCTTGGTGCAGTTCCTGCCCTGGGAGTGCGGGGCCCAGCAATACTCGCTCCAGGAGTGCCTCATCCTCCCCTTGCGGCCCACCTTCATCGGCAGCGGCACCTGCAGGCGCTTCTGGATCAGCCTGACGACCCCGGAAGCCGCCGCGCCGGGCATCTACACCGGCCGCCTCCAGGTGACCGCGGCGAATGCGCCCCCGGCGTCGCTGCAACTGCGTGTGCGGGTCGTGCCGGTGAAGCTGAAGACTCCGCCGGTGGAACGCTTCATGTACTTCGGCACGATGTACTACCTGGCGAAGGCCTACTTGCCGCAGTTCGACCCACAGAAGTACTGGGACGCCATCCGGGCCGAGGTCCGCTTCATGCGCGACAACCAGTACTGCCGGGCCGAGTGTATCATCAACCCCGATGAGATCAAGATGGACGGCGACAAGATCGCTGACATCACCATGGCCGACACGACGAAGCTGATGCAGATCATCCGCGAGGAGAACGCCTGGCCGCGCGACAACACGATGATCTGCCGGGCCGACTTCCTAGTCCTCAAGCTCGGCGGGCGCTACCCGCGCGGGGACCGCGACATCCGCTTCGTGCCCACCCCCCAGGCGCGCCAGGAGTTCATCCGTGGCGTGCGGATGATCAACGAGAAGGCCAAGGCCGCCGGCTGGCCGGAGGTGGCCTTCGAGGCGCTCGGGGAGTACACCAACTTCGGCGAAGCCGGCGCGCAATTCGGCCTCGCGGTGCATGACGCTTTCCGCGAGGCGAAGGTCAGTAACACCCTCCGGGGCAACGGCGCCTCGGACATGGCTCCGATCCTCAAGGGCTTGGTCATGTACCCCGAACCCAACTCCGCCATGATGAAGACCGAGTGGCTGGACTTCATGAAGCAGCACGGCAAGCGCCTGTGGGCCTACAACTTCACCCGCAGCCGTTTCTCAGTGGGCTGGTTCTGCTTCAAGCATGGCATCACGCGCGCCAGCTATGAATCCGGCGTCTATGCCAACGGGCAGCCCGGCAATGTCTTCGAGATCAGCGGCATGTTCCCCATGGGCCTGCCCACGAGCATGACGAGCATCGAGCCCACGGTGTGGCTCAAGCGCCTGGTCCAGGGCGCAGTGGACTACGAGTACCTGTGGAACCTGGATCAGCGCATCAAGGCCGCCCAGGCTTCCGGCAAGCCTGCGGCGGTGAAGGCGGCGGCCCAGGCGCGCGCCTGGCTGGATGGGAAGCTCAGCGAGCTGCCCAACGCCATAGACACCGTGTACTGGGACCCGAAGATGGAGCACGACGTGCAGGGCAAGGAGTGGCCCGTGCGCGACCTGGACAAGTTCCGCTGGCAGATGGCCGACTACATGATGAAGCTCGACCAGGTCCTGGGAGGGAAGCCATGAGACGGCTGCGCGCGCTGCTGCCTGTCGCCCTGCTGTTGGCCCTCCCCTGGCCGTCGTCGGCGGCCGAGGCCTGGACCGTTCCCGAAGCCGACTGGCGCCTGCCGCTGCGGCTCGTCGGCGACCTGTACGCCCGCGGCGACGCCACGGCCACGGTCGTACTCGACTTCAACCGGCTGCTGGAGCCCGGCCGAGTACTGGCCGCCGGGTCGCTCGTCCTGTGCGACGCGGCGAGCGGCGAGCGGCTGCAGGTGACGGTGGCACAGGAGGCCCAGCTCCGCTATGCCTCGGGCAACCCCATCCTGCGGCTGCAGTGGCCTCTCCCCCGCCTCGCCCCCTTCGAAGCGCACCTGTGCCACCTGTACTTCCGCACCGTCGCGCCCGGCGACGCGCAGGCCTGGCAGCCCCTGGCCGCCACGTTCGTCCCCGGGGCCGAGACCGGCGGTCTCGTCACCAGCTTCGAGGAGCCCGACCCGGCCCACGCGGACTGGCCGCTGCACTTCGTCGCCGGCGGGTGGGACCAGCCCGGTGAGAAGAGCGAGCGCGTCTGGTCGGACCAGGCGGCCCGCACCGGGCAGCGCTCGCTGAAGATCGCCCGTGTCTTCGAGAACGGCCCTCCGGCGAACACGAACCGCCCGTTCTGGTGGGCCTGGCCGCCCCCGATCGAGGTGCGCGAGGGCCAGTCGCTGCGCCTGGAAGCCTGGCTCAAGGCCGTCCGCCTCAAGAACCGCGCGGCGGCGTTCCTGTCCCTGCAGTTCACCGATGGCAAGAACCAGCGCCTCAACGAGGGACGTCTGCAGCTACACGGCGCCAGCCTGCCCCACGACTGGACGTATGTCAGCGGCGTAGCGACCGCACCCGCAGGGGCGCGCAAGGCCACGGTGTCCTTCAACCTCACCAGCGACGAGGGCGAGGTCTACTGCGACGACCTGCGGGTCTCGCTCGTGCCCGGCAGCAGCTTGCCGCCGCTGTCGGTGACGCCGGAAGCCATGGAGCCCAGGCCTGCGGCCGCCGTCGAGACCGCCGCCGACAAGGTGCTGCACGTGAGCGCCGCAGCCCGCCCCCCAACCGTGGACGGCGCCCTCGACGATCCCTGCTGGGCCACCGCCGGCCGCAGCAGCGCGTTCGAGGTCCACTCCAGAAACCCCGACACGCCCCCGGTGCAGACGACCGTCCTGGCCTGCGCCGACCGCGAGGCGCTCTACTTTGGGTTCATCTGCCAGGAGCCATCAACGGAGCATCTGCTCGCCGGCGCGACCGAGCGCGACGGCCCCCTCTGGAAGGACGACTCGGTGGAGCTGTTCCTGGACACGAGCCTCGACCGGCACACCTACTACCAGATCATCGTCAACTCGCGCGGCGTGCTCTTCGATCAGGACACCGGCGCGCCCGGCCTGGCAGGCGACAAGTGGAACGGCCCTATCGTGGCCGCCGCGCAGGTCGCCCCCGACCGCTGGACCGCCGAGATCAGGCTGCAGTTCGTCGGCTTGCGCCTGGCGGAGGCCGCGGGCAGCCAGTGGGGCGCGAACTTCGCCCGCTCCAGCTTCCGCGGCAACCGCGCCCTGTACACGTGGGTGAAGGTCGGCGCCAACTTCGGCGAGCCGGCGCGCTTCGGCCGGCTGGTGCTGCCCTTCGACCCCGCCGCTGATGTCATCAGCGGACGGCCCCTGCTGTCCGAGCGGCTCTTCTTCGGCCAGGGCGGGGTGCCGCTGGAGATCACCAGCCGGCGCGACCAGCCGGCGCAGGTCCGCGCGGCCCTCGCCGTAGACGGCGAGAGCCGCCGCCTCGGTGAGACGACAGTGACCGTGCCCCCACGCGGCCAGGTAGTCGCCCGTATCCCGTGTGTCTTCAGCCAGCCGGGCCCCATCACGCTGCGCTACGACCTCACCGAGGAGCCGGGCGGTCGACTGCTGTACACGACCGCTGTGACGCACACCGTGCCACCGCCCCTGGCGCTCACGCCCGATGCCCGCGTCGTCTACGGCGAGGACTCCTGCCTGACGGGACGCTGGGCCGTTGCCCTCGATCCAGCCGCGGCGTCTGCCACGACGCTGGAGATCTCTGCCATGGCAGCAGGCGCCGCGCAGCCCCTGGTGACGCGGACCTGGACCGCCCCGGCGGCGGAGGACGCCTACGCGCTGCCGCTGGCGAAGCTGCCGCCGGGTCGCTACGCGGTGCGGGCCCGCCTGCAGCAGACGGGACAAGTCATCGGGGAGGCGAGCTACCCCTGCGAGATCATCGCCGGGCCGTTTGCAGCGGCGCGGTGAGACGGGCCGAGGAGGAGATTGCGCCCGCGAGGCCGAACGCGCTGGTGTCATGACTGCATCGCACGCCCCCGTCTCCCCGTCCCCCGCGCGGTCGCCGCTGCTGCTGGTGCTGTGCCTCCTGTTCGTCTTCGTCTTTGTGTGCCTCCTCTTCGTCCCCTTCACCAGCGACGACGCCTACATCACGATGCGCTATGCCCGCCACGCCGCCGCCGGGCAGGGCCTGTGCTTCAACCCCGGCGAGCGCGTCGAGGGCTACAGCAACCCCCTGTGGCTGGGGCTGCTGGTGGCGGCAAGGCGGGCGGGACTGGACTTCGTGGTGGCGGCGAAGGTGCTGGGGATCGTGGCCGGGCTGGGGGCGCTGCTGTTCGCGCTGGCGATTGTGGTGCGGCTGACGGAACGCTATGACTGGCTGGCGGCGCTCGGTCTCCTGCCGCTGACGACATGCGCGCCGCTGGCGGTCTACGCCGTCTCCGGCCTGGAGACCGTCTTGTACGCGTGCTTCCTCACGGCCATCGTCTACTGCTGGCTCGTGCCCGGAGGGCGGGCGTGGTGGGCCGTGGTGCTGTGTGCGCTGGCAGCGGCCTTCACACGGCCCGAGGGGATGGTCGTCCTCGCTGCCTTCCTCCTCTGGCGCGGCCTGACGGTGACCGCCCTCCAACCCCGGCGCGATGGGGCGCGCCCCTACTGGCTCTCCGTGCCCTTCGCCCTCGGTGTGATGGCGCTCTTTCTGCTGGTCCGTCACACGGTCTTCGGCGCCTGGCTGCCCAACACGTTCTACGCCAAACCCCCCGGCGCGTTCGGCACCATGTCGCTCCTGTCGCCGCTGGTGTACTTGCGAGACTACCTGCTCGACGGCGGCGTGTGGCTGTGGCTGACTTTGACGGCGGGGGCACTGTGGACCGCGGGCTTTCCAGCCCGCGGCGATGCCCGCGGGCTGGAAAGCCCGCGGTCCGCAGCCGTGGCCGCACTGTTGCTTGTGGCCGTCCAAGCCGCCCTCGTCATCCACGCCCGGGGCGACTGGATGGCCCTGCATCGCTTCCTGCTGCCGCTGACGCCACTGCTGGTGGGCGTGGGCTACGCGGGCCTCGTCCGCCTGTTGCCCCACCGCCCGACCGTCGTGGCTGTGCTCGCGCTGGTGACCGTCCTCAACGTCATCCAGGTGGCGCAGGTGCGCGGGGAGTTCGTCGCCGGGCGCTATCCCTATAGCGTCATGGCCGGCCAACCCCAGGAGCAGGCCGGTCGGTGGCTGCGCCAGCACTTCCCGCCGACGACGGTGCTGGCATGCAAGCGCATCGGGGGCGTGGGGTACTTCTCGGGGATGCCCCTGGTGGACACGCTGGGGCTGGTGGACCGCCGCATCGCCCTGATCCGCCACGGCAGCGCGCGGCGCGGCGACGAGGAGAACGAGGCCATTGCCCGCGAGGTCTTCAGCCGCCGGCCCGACCTGATCCTCCTGGCCGTCGCGGCCCGGTGGGATGACGTCCCGCTCGACCAACCAGCCCCCGATGTCGCCCACAACCTGCGCGACGTGGACGAGGCCCTCTACCGGGGTCTGGAGGCCCACGGCTACGGCTTCATCTACCGCCTGCCGCAGGGCGGCGACGGCGAGTTCGTCATCTACGCCCGGCCCGGCGTCACCCTCCCACCGGCACTGCATCTTCCCGCTTCGGAATCCGCCCCATGATTGCCCTGGCTCTCGCCGTCCTGTGCACCTCGTGCTTCAGCCTCATCGTCCGGCATAGCCAGCGCGCCGGCCAGAGCCAACTGGCCGTGATGGGCTTGAACTATGTGGCCGCCTCGGTGGCGGCCTTCGCGCTGTCCCACTCGGGCCATGTGTCGCCGCCGACGTGGCAGATCGGCGTGATCGGCGGCGTCATCTACGCGACGACCTACCTGATCCTCATTCAGTCCCTGGACCTCAAGGGCGTGGCCATCGCCAACGCCATCACGCGACTGTCGGTGCTCATCCCGGTGCTGGGGTCCATCTTCATCTTCGGCGAGCAGCCCCGGCCCATCGAGTCCGCCGGGGCCCTGCTGGCCATCGGTGCCATGCCGCTGCTGAGCCTCGACCGCGGCGTGGGCGGCGCGCGCCTGACGCACCGGCAAGTCCCGTTGCTCCTGGCGCTCTTTGTGGCCAACGGCTCGTGTCTGCTGACCAACAAGTGGTTTCACGCCACCGGGCTGATTGCCGAGCGGCCGGCGTTCCTGGGCATCCTGTTCGGTACGGCGGCCCTGGTCTCGCTGGTGGCGTGGTTGCTGCGGTGCCGCCGTCTCGGGTGGCGCGAGGTGGCAACCGGCATGCCGCTGGGGGTCATCAACTTCGGCACGAGCTATATGATCATCGCCGCCCTGGACAGCCTGCCGGGGGCGGTCGTCTTCCCGGTGACGGCGGCGCTGGGGCTCGTGTTCACGACGGGCGGGGCGGCCTGGTTGTGGCGCGAAGTCCCCGGCCGCCTCGGACGCGCCGGACTGGCCGTGGCCCTCGCGGCCGTCGTGCTCATCAACCTGTAGTAGGCCTCACCGCTCCCGCCAGAACCACTGGTCGGTCAACGCCTGCCGCGTCACGCCCGGCCCCTCGACCTCCACCTTCAATTCGTTCCTCGAGTTGCGCATGAACTGGATCTCGATCATGTGCAGCCCGGCCTGCAGCGCCGCGCTGCCGCTGTCCTGGCTGCCCCACCACCCGACCGTCGCCAGCACCGGCAGTTGCAGGTCGCGCTCCGGGTTCTGGATGAAGAGCGCGGCCGTCTCCGGGCTATCGAGGAAGAAGTGGTAGACGCCGTCCCGCGGTACCCGGACATAGCCCCGCCACTTCACACCGCAGAACCGCACCGGCTCGGAGAGGCTCATGTCCAGCCCCGCGCACACTCCCGACCGCTCCGGCCTGCGCAGCATCAGGTCGTAGATGCGGATGCTGGACTGGTGGACGAAGAAGTCATACTTCAGCCCCGGCTCGAGCCCCTGCGTCTCCTGGCGGTCTGCGGTGCGCAGCGGCCACGGCCAGGGCCGGACGTCGCGTGTGGCTACCAGGGGCAGCGGCCGCTTGCCCGCGAAGAAGCGCGCCTTCACCGTACCCGGCTGCTTGAGCGCCACCGGCGCCTCGTACAGCGTGGACCCGACATCCGGGTCGCGGCCGTCGGTCGTGTAGCGCACCTGGAGCCCCTCACGCAGGTTCGCGACCGTCACCGGGTCGGCGTCCTCGATCTTCAGGAATGGCCGCGGGGGCACAAGGTCCGGCACGACAGGGGCCTCGATGGGCGTGAAGACCGGTTGGCCGTCCGGCGGCGCGACATACTCGTAGTCCTCGCTCGGCGGCGTGTAGTCTCGGCCATTGACACTCAGCTTCTGCGAGCCGAAGGCGACGCCCCATGTCTCCCGCCCCTGCTCGCACGCCAGGATCGCCCGCGACCCCATGGGAGCCCCTGCAGGTGTGGTGCCCTCCGCCGGCGTGCTGCGATACCACAGCCACTGCCCATCGCGCAGCTTGATCTTCAGGTCGTGTGCGTCGCCGGCCGCGTCCTCGGTCGGCTCGACGACGGGCGACGCCTCGCCCGTGTCCAGCGGCACGATCAGCGTCAGCAGCGTGTCGCTGTCGCTGCTTTGCCAGGCCACGTGCACATCCACCTTCGGCCGCGCATCGCCGATGCCGAAGGCGTACCATCCGAGCCACGGGTCGCGGTTCCCGCAGTACTTGCGGTACTGTATGGACGGCCCGAAGTGCACCAGCTCGACGTTCGGCCCGCCCGGGTCGGTCGTGCGGAAGCGCTTGGCCTGAGGCTGCAGGTCGAACTGGTCCGCCCTGAAGCCCCAGACGCAGCGGTCGGCCCGTGCGTCCTCGGCGTAGGGCAGGAAGTTCCACACCTGTGAGTATTCGTGCGGCTTGTCGCCGGTGTTGACCATGCGGTCCTCGACCAACCACAGCTTCAGCGGCCTGACGAAGATCACCCGCCGGTAGTGCTGGACCGACTTGTCCACGTTGGTGTCGCGGTTGCTCTGGAAATCCCCGTAGCCCAGGTCGTACAGGCCGTCCACGACATCACAGCGCGGCGACGTATGCCAGCGGGAGGCGATCGGGGTGCGGCACGCACGGCTGGCGTGCGGCCCGGCCTTTGACTGCGATCGCCCGTCCACGAGCACCGTGTTGTTCTTGAGGCTCGAGGCCTCGCTGAGGTAGAAGTCCGCGCCCTTGGCCTCCGGGGTGCGGAACACGCCATAGGTCGGGTCGCCCCCGCAGACGAGCAGTTGCCGCCCGTACGCCGTGACCTGGATCGCGTTGTTGTCGCGCATCGAGTGCCCCGACTGCGGCCGCCCATTCATGAAGAACAAGTACAGGCCCTTCAGACCCCACCCGCTGCGCATCGCGGTGAAGCCGCTGTAGGGCAGGGCAATGGACGTGTAGCGCTGCGGCCGCACCTTGCCGTGGTTCAGCTCCCACTGCCTGGCGATGGCCGCCTCGCCCTGCCACACCGGCTGTCCGGGATGGTCGAGCGAGTTCCCTACCTGCGGCAAGCTCCCCAGCGGCGTCTGTAGCGCGTCATCCACGGCGCGTCGCGCCGCTACCCGCGCCTCGATCTGGTCGGCGAAGCGCGGCCGTCTGTCGCCGTAGAACCGCAGGACCTCCTCGAGGCCCTCCTTGTCCTGCCCGTTGTAGTTGAAGGACTGCTCCAGGCTCCCGCCGTCGGGCGCGAAGTTGCTCGTCAGGAAGTTGTCGTAGGCGCGTTCGAGGTACTCGCCGACCTGCGGCGTCGTCTTGAACTCCGGGAAGATGGCGGCGTAGAAGGCGAGGGCCTTCATGCCTTCGGCTCGCTGGTTCGGTACCGCCCCGTCGCGTACGACGAACCAGAGGATCTTGCTCACATGGTCGCGCTCCAGGCTCAATGCGATCTCAGCCAACTCCGGCGCACTGATCCGGTCGAGCTGCTCCCGGGTCAGCGGCGCCGGCGTCGGCCCCAGCACGTTCTTCCATGCCTTGGGCTTGTCCGGGCCGAGGCACTTGCTCAGCCCGGCCAGGACCTTCAGGAAGTTCTTCATCCGCCAGCCGATCTGCAGGGCATTGGTGTTCAGGCGCCAGTCCACCCCGAGCTTCTCCCCGATGAACCTGTCCGACAGCCCCTGGTTGGCGAAGTAGATCTCCCAGAAGCCCCGCGCGTGGTTGCGCGAGAAGTCCGCGAACAACTCCAGCGCCTTCTGCAGGTAGACGTCCTTCCCGGTCTGCCAGTAGCGCCCGGTGAAGGACTTGGCGAACGCGAAGGTGCCGAAATCAGTGCGCTCAGCCTTCACGCTCCGGTCCCACGCGGCGATCTCCGGCGCGCCCCAGTCCTGCACGTCATCCACGCTGACGTACCAGTTCACGAGCTTGCCCTGGCCCGGGGGCCCGGCCAAACCGCGGATGTCCAGCAGGCCGTACATGTTGGTCTTCAGGTACTCGTCGAAGCTCAGCACGCCGGTGACATAGTCTACGGAGTTGGTGCTGCGGGGGTGCAGGGCGTAGTCGTGCCAGCCGAACTCGCCGAAGTCGTGCGCGCGCAGGCGGGCGACGACGCGGTCGCGCCAGAGGGACAGCGCCGCCGTGGCCTGCTCCTTCTGGAGCAGGCCGGCGAGGTCCCGGTTCTCCGGCCGCGTGAGGTCGAGACGAGTGCCGAGGGCCGCCGCGACCTCCGCCGCAGACGGCGTGGGCCGAGACGCGGCCGCGGGCGGGATGGCGTACTGCTTCTCCTCGGCACTGCAGACGGGCACGGCGAGCATCAGCAGCAAACAGCACAGCGCGCGAGCCATGGCGTCCTCCGGGGACAGGCAGTACCGGGAGGATTTGACCCCGGGGGCGACAGGTCCTCCCTCCGGGGCAGCGCAACAGCCGCCGGGGACTCCTCCGGCGGCTGTGCGTAGACATCTCTGCGGGTGCTGCAGAACGGCGGCTAGGGGTAGATCCCCCGCAGCATCTGCACCTTGGCCACACGCCCCACGCCGATGTTGAAGGCCGCGTCGCGCATGTTGATCCGCTTCTCCTGGCTCTCCTCGTACACGGCCCGGAACGCCTTCTCCATGGTGTCCAGGAGGCGCGAGTCCACCTCTTCCGCCGACCAGTAGAGGTACTGCAGCGACTGCACCCATTCGAAGTACGAGACGGTCACGCCGCCGGCGTTGGCCAGGATGTCCGGAATGACGAAAACCCCCTTGTCGTCCAGAATGGGCTGCGCCTCGGGGGTTGTCGGCCCGTTGGCCGCCTCGGCGATGATCCTGGCTCGCACGTTGCCAGCGTTCTGCACGGTGATGACGTTCTCCAGCGCCGCCGGTGCCATTACCTCGCACTCGAGGGCCAGCAACTCCGCATCGCCGATGGCGTCGCAGTTGGCGCTCCCGACCACGGAGCCTGTCTCGCGCTTGTGCTTCCGCACGGCCGCCACGTCCAGGCCGCGATCGCAGTACACCCCGCCCTTGCTGTCGGAGACCGCGATGACCTTGCACCCGGCCTGCTCGGCGAACATGGCGTAGTAGCTCCCCGCGTTGCCAAAGCCCTGGACGACCACACGGGCGCCTTCGGGCGGGATACCCAGGACCTTCATCGCCTCGCGCGTGCAGACATCGCAGCCGCGGGCAGTGGCCGTGTCCCGGCCGAGGGAGCCGCCCAGTTCCACCGGCTTGCCGGTGACCACGCCGCGCACCTGGTAGCCCTTGTTCATGCTGTAGGTGTCCATGATCCAGGCCATGGTCAGGGCGTTGGTGTAGACATCGGGGGCGGGCACGTCGGTATCGGGGCCGATGATCGGGACCAGCTCACTCGTGAAGCGGCGCGTCATCCGCTCCAACTCGTCCAGCGACATTTCCTTGGGGTCACAGACTACGCCGCCCTTGGCGCCGCCAAAGGGGATGTTGACGACCGCGCACTTCCATGTCATCCACATCGCCAGCGCGGTCACTTCGTCCAGCGTCACGTCCGGGTGGTAACGAATGCCGCCCTTGCACGGCCCGCGTTCCATGCTGTGCTGCACGCGATAGCCGGTGAAGACCCGCTCGCTGCCGTCGTCCATCGCCGTGGGGATGGACACCGTCAGGATGCGCTTGGGGTGGCGGAGCTTCTGGTGGATGGCATCGGGGAGACTGATGCGTGCGGCGGTGTCGGCGAGTTGTTGTAGCGCGACCTCGCGAGGGTTGTATGCGGCCATGGACTGCCTCCTTCAGGGGGCTCGATCGGGTGGTGCTACGGCGGTGCTCTGGCTGCGGCTGTCGGACGACCGGTGCTTGGGATCAGTCGCCGGTTCGGCGCCCCCTCGCCAGGATGCCGATTTGCATCTCCTCATTGTGCAACCCCTCGGCCAGCGTCGCCAGCGGCTGCTCGGTCTGCCCGGTCACGGCCAACAGCATCTGCCGCATGGACAGGTACATGAAGTCATCACTCATCTGTTCGGCGTCGTCCAGCTTCAGATACGTGCGGAAGACCCCGGCCGCGTCGTTGCGCCCCTCGTAGTCGGCGATGACGCCGTTGATGCCGAAGCGCCGGGTCAGCGGCCCCTCCAGCACCGTGCCGACCACGATCTCCGCCTCACAGCGCGCCCCGTCGGCGCAGACGTACACGAACTGTGCCCGGTCCTGCCGCTCGCCCAGCACCAGGTCCACCGTGTCGAAGTCCACCTGGCCCGGCCCGCAGAAGGCCGCCAGCACGCTCAGGCAGTGGGGCGACAATTCCCGCCAGATGATCTCATACACATTCCGCTCGCGGCGCGAGTCCATGTGCATGAAGAACGTGCGCGGCCGCTCGCGCGGCAGTCCCAGCGCCTGCAGCAGCGCGTCGTACGCCAGCGGCACGGCCGTATACTGCAGGTTGACCGCCGTGACCCGGTCCGGGCGGGTGGTGGCCGCGACCATCTCCCGCGCCTCGGCCAAGAGCTGCTCGCCCGGCTTGGCGTCATCCCAGGTCAGCGGCTTCTCGCACAGCAGGTGGCAGCGGTGTGAGGCCAGGGCCATCACATGGCCATGGTGCAGGTGCGGGGGCGTGCAGACATGCACGAGATCGGGGGCTTCGGCGGTGAGCATGGCCGCGAGGTCGTGGTAGGGCCGGGGGCTGATCTGCAGTTGGTCCTGCAGCGCCCGCGCGGTCGCGGCGGCGGTCTCGGCCGAGGAGCCGACGATGGCGGCCACTTCCCCGCCCAGCGCCGCCACCCACTTGGCGTGGTGCTTGCCGATGCCGGAGGCGCCGACGATGGCGGCACGCAGGGGCGTGCGCACGACCGGCTCGATGCTGCTCATGTCGCTTCTCCTCGTCCGTCGCGGCGTGCCGGGAACGGTGGTCTGTAGCGGCTCACGGCGCCTTGGGTTCGCGCACCTGGACATCCACGCTGTTGACCCGCCCGTGGCTCGTGACGTCCACCGCGAACAGGCGCTTCTCCAGGGGCTGGATGCCCGACAGGATGGTGCTGTTCTCACCCCGGCTGCTGCCGGACTTCGAGAGCAGCGTGACCTGCACCTCGACCTGCCGGAAGCGGGCTCGCCCCGTGTTCTCGAGCCGCCCGTAGACGTGGACCATGTCGCGCGTCTCGTCAATCACGTAGCGCTGGTTGCTGATGAACAGGTCGGTGATCTTCCCCCTGCCGCCGCGCGCGCATCCGCCGCACAGAAGCAGAAGCGCGGCCGCTGCCAGGAGGGCCGGATGAAGGGGCCTTCTCAGGGGCATAGTAGTGTCACGGTTCGCCGCCCGGGGGCGGATTCCTGCCTGCCAGGCGTCGGAGCGCGACTCTCCAGAGCCGCTGCCGTCGTCGTACCTGCCTGCCAGGCGTCGGAGCGCGGCTCTCCAACGGCAGCGCTAGATCATGTCCACGCGGTCGCGGTGGCGGCGGCGCGGCGGGGTCGGGCACGGCTCCTCGTCCTCGACGCACGGCACATCCGGGCGCCCGATCCAGCCCCGCCGCCGGAAGTACGCGAGCATGACGATGACGCACAGGACCATGACAACCCACACGAAGGGATAGCCGTAGCGCCACGTCAGCTCCGGCATGTTCCAGCGCGATACGTCCGTCCGGAAGTTCATGCCGTATAGCCCAACGAGGAACGTCAGCGGCATGAACAGGGTCGCGATGATGGTCAACACCTTCATGATGGAGTTCATACGGTTGGAGATGGCCGACAGGTACGCATCCATCAGGTCGGCCGCCACCTCGCGGTAGACCTCCACCATGTCCATGAGCTGGATCACATGGTCGTAGCAGTCGCGCAGGAAGTGCCGCACCGGCTGTGACACCGTGTTGTTGTCATCGCGCATGAGCACATTGAGCACATCGCGCAGTGGCCATAGCACCCGGCGCACCTGCCGCAGCTCGCGCTTGGCGCCCTGGATGGTCTGGACCGTGTCCCCGCGGTCGTGCCACAGCGCCTGCTCCTGGACCTCGTCCAGGTACTCGCCCATGTCTTCCAGGATCGGGAAGTAGCTGTCCACGATGGTGTCCAGCAGGGCGTACATGAGGTGGTCCACGCCGTGGTGGCGGATCAGGCCGCGCGCCGTCCGCAGGCGCTGGCGCACCGGCTCGGCGACGGCATCGGGGCCGGTCTGGAAGCTCAGCACGTAGTTCTCGCCCACGAACATCGAGAACTTGCGGAACACGAACTGGTGGTCCAGCGCCTCGATGGTGTGGGCGATGATGAAGTCCTGCTCCTCATACTCCTCGGCCTTGGGGCGTTGTGGCTCGTTCGCCACGTCCTCCACTGCCAGGGGGTGCAGGTGCAGCAGGTCCGCGAAACGACGCAACTGCTCGGGCGCCACTTCCCCTTGCACATGCAGCCACAGCACGCCCGGCTGGCTCAGGGCCGAAATGAACTCCTCCGGCGCTGACAGCTCGCGCTCCTCGAGCTGGTCGGCGTCGTACCGCAGCAACATCATCGTGGTGGGCATGGCCCTCAACCCCTGCTGTGAGTGCTAGAACTCGACCACCTCAGACGGGCAGTCGCCGTGATCGGGGATCGGCATCAACTCGCCGCCCCGCACGGCCGACTCGTGCGCGGTCAGGCCGGGCAACACGTAGCGCGCCGCCGCCCAAGCGTTGCACGGCGGCTGCACACGCTCCACGCACGCCCGCACGAAGTCATCCACCAGGAACTGGTGCGACCCCAGATGGCCGTTGGGCAGGTTCATGAACTGAACCGGCAGCCGGTTCACGTCATGAACCCGCGCCACGCCGGCATGGGTCTGCGCGTCCTTGAGCACCGCCATCTCCCCCTCCACCTTCCGCGGCGCGCCGACCGGCGCCAGCAGCTCCCGCAGGTCCTCCGTGGCGCCCCGCTGCTTGGTGACCCATGACTGCGCCCCGACCTGCTGCTCGTAGCAGCCCTCGGTGCCGTAGATGCTGATCGCCTCGGCCCCCGGGTGCCCCACCCGTCGGAACTCGTTGATGCGCATGATGCTGCCATCGGACATGTGGAACAGCCCGGTCTCGTCCGAGAACGTGTTGCCCCAGATGTTCACGTCCGCGCGGAACAGACCGTCGGGGTGATTGTCCACGAAGCCGAAGCACGAGACGCTGACGGCGTGGGCGTCAATGACCGACACGACCTGCCCGGTCGAATGGGTCGGGTAGTGCATCGGCGGGCTGCCGGCGGTCTCGCGCCACCGTTCACCGCCCCGCCACCGCATCACGTCATACAGCCCGTGGTCGTAGTCGTGGTAGTACTCGCCCTCGGAGTAGACTACCCGCCCGAAGTCGCCGTCGCGAAAGCGGCGGCGGCAGTAGATCGCTGCCGGGTAGTAGTAGCTGGTCTCGCCGATCATGTAGATGCGGCCGGTCTCCCGCGCCGCGCGGACCAACTCGTCAATCTCTTCGACGCTGATGCCCGCCGGTACCGCCGAGTACACGTCCTTGCCCGCGCGCAGCGCCTGCACCGCCTGCGGGCCGTGCAGCCAGTTCTGGCTGAAGATAGCGATGGCGTCCACGTCCGTCTGGCATAGCTCGTCCAGCGAGGCGAAGGTCTGCGGCACTTCCCACTTCTCCGACTTCGCCCGCAGCTTCTCGGCGTTGACGTCCGCGAATACCACCTGCTCCACCAGCGGGTGCGCCCTGAACAGGGGAATGAAGTTGTCGGCGAAGGCGCCGACGCCACAGAAACCGACCTTGAGACCCATGAGATCACCTGCGTGAGTGTATGTTGCTCACCCTTTCCCTGCGGCGGGCCGCTCTCCTGCACCGCCGGGCAGGGATCAGGGCAGTGGCCCGCGAAATGGCGCGCACCCCCGAAGGCAAGAGGCTTCACCCATGCGTCGCTGTTTCGTCATCAGCCCCATCGGCACGCGCGATTCCGAGATCCGCGAACATGCCGACGATGTGTACGACTACATCATCAAGCCCGCCATGGACGAATGCGAGATCGAGGCGGTGCGCTCGGACCACCTGCGGGAGGCCGGCAAGATCACGGAGCAGATGTTCCAGGAGATCTTTGCCGACGACATGTGCATCGCGCTGCTGACCGGCCATAACCCCAACGTCTTCTACGAGCTGGCCGTGGCTCAGGCGGCGGCCAAGCCGGTCCTGATCCTCATTGACCGCAGCGAGGAACTGCCGTTCGACGTGCAGGACTTGCGCTGCATCATCTACGACCTCAAGCCCCGCGCGCTCTTCGACCGCACCTACGTGAGCGAGATCGTCCACTACATCCGCGAGCTGGAGCGCCAGGAGTTCGCGCCGGTGTTCCCGTTCGGCGGCATGATCCCGCTGGGCGGGCCGGGCAGCGGCTTCTGCTTCATGGATCGGTGCCAGGAGTTCGGCACCACCGACAACTGGCGGCAGTTGCTGGCCGACACCCGCGAGCGCTTCGACGTGATGGGCACGACGCTGCACATCTGGCGGCGCGGCAACTACTTCGCCAACCTGCTGGCCGAGAAGGCCGCTGGCGGCTGTCGCGCCCGCCTCATGATTCTCGACCCGGCTCATCCCGCCCTGCCCGCCTTCGCCAGTGCCTCCACGCCGGAGGAGCCCCTGGACAGCCTGGTGCGACGTCTGCAGGAGATGCAGGAGTACTTCGCCGCCGTGGCAGCGCAGGCCGACGGCATCGAGTTCCGGCAGATCAAGCGCGGCCTGCCTCACGGTGAGCTGACCGTCACCGACGAGTCCGCCGTCTACATCCAGTATCTCGCCGGAGAGCCGACCGTCAACAGCCCGCTCTGGCAGGCGCCGGCCAAGACCGCGCTGTACGCCAAGATGCGGCATGAGTTCGACACTCTGTGGGCGCTCAACGCCTGAGGTCCGATCCCATGACCCAGCCCCTCTGGATGGCCGGCGCCGCCCGCGCCGACATCACCCCCGTCGGCCCCGTCCACCTGGCCGGCGCGGTGGGTGTCCACCGCCCGGCCGAGGCCGTCCTGGAGCCGCTCTTCGCCCGTGCCCTCGTGCTGCAAGCCGGTGACCGGCGCGCCTGCCTGATCGTGCTCGATGTCACCATCGTGACGGCGGACTGTTCTGCCCCCCTGCGCCAGGCCGCCGCCGAGATCGTTGGCTGCACGCCGGAGCAAGTCATCGTCTGCGCCACCCAGACGCACTCGGCGCCCTCGCTGGGCCATCTCATGCTCGACCCGGACTTCCCCGCACTGCCGCCCGACTGTGAGTGGCTGCGCGGCGGGGACAGCGCCTACTCCGAGTTCGCGCTGGGCCGGGCCGTCGAGGCCGTGCGGGAAGCCTACGCCGGCCTGGAGCCGGTCGAGCTGGCCGCCGCCAGCGGCATCGAGGGCCGCCTGGCCTTCAACCGCCGGGCCGTCGGGCGCGATGGGCGGGTCTTCATGCCGGGTCGCACGTGGCCCGAGCCGCTCGGCCCCACGAACCTGCGCTACCTCGAGGGCCCGATGGACCCGGAGGTCGGCGTCATCGCCCTGCGCACCCCGGCAGGCCGAATGAAGGCCCTCCTGGCGCACTATACCTGCCACCCGGTGCACGTCTTCCCCAGGCGGATCGTGTCACCCGACTGGCCCGGCGCCCTGTGCGCGGAGCTGGCGCAGGCCTATCCCGGCGCCGTCCCCCTGGTCCTCAACGGCGCGTGTGGCAACATCAACCCCTGGCCGCCGTTCGAGCCCGACTACCCTGACGATCACGTGCTGATGGGACGGCAACTGGCCGACATGGTGGGCAGGGCCATCGGGACGATGGAGTTCGCGCCGCCCACGCGGCTCGATTGCCGCTCGAAACTCGTGCCCCTGCCCTTCCGCCCGCTGTCGGCTGAGGAGGTCGCGAAGTCTGAGGAGATGCTGCGCTGCCGCCTGACGCCCGAATGGCAGGACGAGGCGCACACGCAGGTGACGGGCGACTGGGTCACCACCGCCAGCATCGCCAGCGTGTATCTGCAGAGCCGTCGTGAGGGGAAGCTGGCCTACGAGGTGCAGGCCCTGCGCCTGGGGGACGCAGCGATCGTGGCCCTCCCCGGCGAGCCCTTCGTCGAGGGCCAACTGGCCCTGAAGATCGCCTCGCCGCTCTACCCGACGTACGTGGCCCACTGCGCCACGCAGTACGTCGGCTACATCCCCACCGCCGCCGCCCTCGCCCGCGGCGGCCATGAGGTGAACACGCGCTACTGGGCCAAGCTCCAGCCCGAGGCTCTCGACCAGATCGTCGCCGGGGCGACGGAGCTGCTGCAGGCGATGTAGGCCCCTGGTGCCGTAGGAGCGTCGTGCCGTAGGAGCGCCAGCTTCCAGCTGGCAGCCGTGCGATGACCACGTGCCAGACGTGCCGGCTGGAAGCCGGCGCTCCTACGGCCCTCTCACTTCACCGTCGCCATGAACAGCCACCGCCGCTCCCAGAACCGCTGCAGCTTCACCACCAGCTTGTTCTCGCCCGGCTGCAGCTTCAGCGGCGCAACGAGCTCCTCACGCAGCCCCTTCTCATTGGGCACAGACCCCAGCAGTCTGCCGTTGAGCCACAGCGTGGCCTGGCTCGTGGCGCCAAAGCACAGCTCCCTGCCACCCTTGATGGTCGTCACCGCGTAGACCACATCGCCGACCTCGGCCTCGCGGTTCGTGCCGAGGTCAATGACAGGCAACCCCGCCCACGGGGACGGGTGCTCCTCACAGTTGGCGGTCAGCTTCGTCCAGCCCGCCAGCGGCAGGCTCCCCAGTCGCCCCTCGAGCGGTGTCGTCACGGTGCGCCACCATTCCGGGTTGGCATAACGCGGGCTGACCTGCCAGTCGCGCAGCAAGGTCCAGGCGGGCAGGGGCATGGCTGGCGCCCGCGGGGGCGCGGCTTCCACAACCACCGCCGCCACGCCCCAGCCCGTCGCCCCGCCAAAGGTCAGGTCGAGATGTCCGTCTTGTGCCGTGGTCTCGAAGCTCCGCGCCGCGAGGCTGCTCTTGTCGAGCACCGCGTCCGGCAGCATCACCCGGCCGTGGCACGACACCATCCCCGACACGCGGAAGTTGTAGTTGGTCCACGAGGCGTTCACATTGGCGACGCGCACCCGATAGCCGCCCGGGGGCACGTCAATGCGGAACGTCCGCGCCGTGCCGGAGGACAGGCTCCACTGCAGCGGCTGCGGGACGGGCTCCTTGTACGGCCAGAAGGGCAGACGGTGGGCGCTCGGATCCGGCCCGACGAAGTCCTTCCCATACCGCTGGGCGGAGTCGTAGTACACCTCATCCGGCAGCGGATCGCTGTCATCGGTCGCCGGTAGCCAGCCGCAGCCCGCGTCGGCGGTGTAGGCCATGTCACCCTTCACTGCCTTCCAGCCCGGGAAGTCCGCTGGCGCGCCGAAGGCGAAGGCCGCGACCGGCTTGTCGACGATGGCGGCGTGCTGGAGGGACCCTAGGTAGTCCGTGTCGCTCTGCCCCGCTGTGAACTGCAGCAATTCCTGCGCCTTCTCGGGCGTCTGCACACCGTGCTCGGACCTGGTGACATCGGCCAGGAGAGAGTCGGTCGAGGGTTTCGTGGCCACGGCCATCTTCGCGCGAGCGAGAAGCGCCTCGGTCTGCAGCCGCTCGCTCAAGCGCTGCTCCGCCCCGGCCGGCCCGATGACCAGGATGCCGTAGAGATGCACGCCCGGGATCAGGAATCCCGCCCGGCCGTCCTTGATCTCCAGCGCCATGGGTTGCGGCGGCTTGCCCGGCACCAGCCACGTCGCCTCGGCCGCGTCCACGCCCTTTGGCGCCGCCAGCGTCACCCGCAGTGGCGTCGTATCCGTCACCTTACCGCTCTCGAAGTCCACGCCATAGTTGACGAAGTGCGCGCTCACGAACGCCGGGGCGGGGGCTCCTGCCTGCGGGGCGGGGGCCGTTCCCCCTCCCTTCAGGGAGGGGGTAGGGGGTAGGACGCCGTTCCCCGCCCCATGCACCCACGTCTTCACCCACAGCAGCCGCGGCAGCTCCCCCTGCACGGTCGGGGTTCTGACTGCCTCCCGCAACGCCGCGATGGTCTCCTCCGTCTGCGCCTGCGTCGCCTCGCTCTCCGTCGCCCGCGGCGGCAGGAACGTCTTCCCCGGCCTGATCTCGACGACCCGTCCGGCCTGCTTCCACTGCGCCAGCGGTGGCGTGGCCCGCGGCACATTGTCCTCGTCGCGCGTCCCGCAGTCCCCGGTCACGGCCAGCGTCCCGCCCTGCTTCAGATACGCCGTCAGGACCGCGATCTGCGCCTCGCTCAGGCATTCGCCCGCCGGCAGCACCAGCACCGGGTAGCGCTTCAGCTCCTTGATGCCCCAGTGGTCGCGGTAGATCTCCGGGTGGTTCATGATGACCACATCGTACTGGATGTGTCCCTCCTGCATCGCCCGCGCGATCCCCTCGAAGGCGCACAGCGGCTTGCTGACCGAGTACATGTAGTCGTGGTACATCAGGCTGGGGATCGAGTAGATCAGCCCCACGTCGGACAGCGGCTGCGTGTTCTGCGGCTGGTACAGCGCCCGGTGCGCGTGGCGGAAGCGGTAGTAGTCCGTCATGAGCTTCCGCAGCTCCGGCTCCTTCTCGAAGCTGTCCTGGTACGGGAACAACACCCCGCCTCCCGCGCAGCATTCGGCGATCTCGTGCTCGACGACGTCGGGCGTCGGCTTGTGGAACTTGAGCATGGACATGAAGGGCTTGGTACCGCGCGTCATGGCCCGCCCCATCGCATACCGCAGCGCCCCGTCGGCGTTGTTCCAGTGGTACCTGAACATGTCATAGGCCGAGATGCCCTGGCTCTCAAACCACACGGTGTCCACGAAGTCGCCCAGCGCGACCTGGTACGGGATCGCCCCGATGGCCGACCCGCCCTGATTGCCGTGCACGTCGAACTCCCGCCCCAGCCGCGCCGCCGTCAGCTTGCAGTCGCCGTAGTAGGCGACCCAGTTCGACAGGTGCGACAGGTACAGGAACTTCTGGTACTGGTTCATCACCGGCGGCTCGCACAGCTTCGCAATGACCTCCGCCTGCGGCGGGTCGAAGGTCCACTTCCCGAACGGCGGGAGTTGCTCGATGACGTCCATCTGCGTCGCCTGCACGTGGTCGCGGATGGTCTTGTACTTCGCGCGGAAGTCGGGCAGACGCTTGGTCCGCGCCAGGTAGTCGAAGAACCGGCGGGAGCAGAAGTCGCAGTACCGGCCGTGGCTGCCGGCGCCGATGCGGCTGGTAGGCCCGCCGATGTTGTCCTGGCTGGTGGCATGGCCCAGCGCCGCGGCGCTGATGAGGTCATAGTCAATGACCGCTGACCAGCGCGGGGCGTTGTTGCATACGATGTAGGCGTCCCACCCGACCCTCTCCTTCCACCACGCCTGGCTGTTGTTGTACTCGGGCGACAGCACGCGCTCCCCGTTGAAGTCCTGCGCGAAGCCGTTGTCCCAAAAGAGCTTCTTCGCCCCGTCGAGCACGAAGTGGATCGTCTCCTGGTACTCGTTGTGGCCGTACACTTCGTACCAGATGCCGCGGTGGGACAGCCACTCGTTGCTGGTGAAATCAGAGGAGCGATCCAGGTAGTCCAGCAGCGGCCAGTTCTCAGCGGTCCAACCGCTGAGGCGCTCCGGCCCGCCGCGTCCCCCACCCCACCCGGCGTTGATGACATAGGGCCACCACGACACCGGTTGGGGCTGGAATTCGCGCACCTGCGTCACGTCGGGGAGGACAGGCTGTGCCGGCTCGGCAGCGCGGGGGAGCGGGGCGGCAACAGCAGCCGCCGCAACCAGCACCTGGAGCACCAGACCAACGATCGTGCGTGCCATGGGCAACCCTCCGGTCCGTGGCGCTGACGTTCGTCTGGTCATGCGCCCGGACCTTCCGCTCCTGCTTGCCCGGGGGGGGCAAGGATGCCATATTGACACACCCTTGACGCCTTCGCAGGACACCTATCGAGCATCTTGACGCCCTCTCGACGGATAATGCAGGGCACATACGGGGTGCACTACGGCCACCCGCAGGGGTGGCCATTTCTCCGTCTGCAGGCCCGACGCAAGGTGCGATGTACCATGTCTGTTGATCTACGACGTCTGCTGTTCGGCCGTCCCATCCCGACAGACGCAGCGCTGCATCAGCGCCTGCCCAAGCTCCTGGCCCTGCCGGTCTTTGCCTCGGACGCGATGTCCTCCAGTTGCTACGCGACTGAGGAGATCCTGATCGTCCTGGGCCGCTACTTGCTGCCGGTGGTCGGCGCGATGGCGTTCGGCTACTCGATCCCCATTGCGCTGGGCATTGTTGGGCTGCTGGTCATCGTCACGATCTCATACCGGCAGACCGTGATGGCGTATCCTGGCGGCGGCGGCGCATACATCGTCGCTCGGGACAACCTCGGGGAGGCGCCGGCCCAGATTGCTGGGGCGGCGCTCCTGACGGACTACGTGCTGACGGTGGCCGTCAGCATCGCCGCCGGGGTCGCGGCCATCACCTCGGCCTTCCCCGCGCTGTTCCCGCACCGCGTGGCGCTCTGCGTGGTGGCCATCGCCCTGATGACGCTCGTGAACCTGCGAGGCGTGAGGGAATCTGGGTGGTTCGCGGCGACGCCGGCCTACACCTACGTGGCCATCATGCTGCTGATGCTGGGGATGGGCGCCTACCACCTGCTGTGTTCTGGGCTACCCGTCATTACCGAGCACCCGGCACCCGTCGCGTCGTCCAGCACGCCGCTATCCACCTTCGCCTTCGCCTTCATCATCATGCATGCCTTCGCCAACGGCTGCGCTGCCATTACGGGTACGGAGGCGATCAGCAACGGCGTGACCGCGTTCCGGCCACCCGAGGCGCGCAACGCCGCGACGACGATGGCCTGGATGTCGGGCCTGCTGACGACCTTTTTCCTGGGACTGACAGTGCTGGCTCACGTCTATCGCATCACGCCACTGGAGCACGAGACGGTCATCTCCCAGGTGGGCCGCATCGTGTATGCCGGCGGACCGCTCTACTACGTCCTGCAGGCGGCGACAGCCGGCATCCTCATCCTGGCGGCCAACACGGCGTTCGCCGACTTCCCGCGTCTGGCGAACCTCCATGCCACGGACGGGTTCCTGCCGCGTCAGCTCACTCAATTGGGCGACCGCTTGGTCTTCCACAACGGGATCGTGGTCCTCGGGGGAATGGCCGCGCTGCTGTGCGTCGTCTTCCACGGCACCGTGGACCGGCTGATCCCGCTGTACGCCATCGGCGTGTTCCTGTCCTTCACCCTATCCCAGTCAGGCATGGTGCGGCGGTGGTTCCGCCTGCGCGAGCCGCGTTGGCAGGTCAAGGCCTTGGTGAACGGCCTGGGCGCTCTCTGCTGCGCCGTCGTGATGCTGGTCTTCGCCACGACCAAGTTCCTGGACGGGGCGTGGATCGTGGTGCTCATGGTGCCGGCGATGGTCTTTGTGTTCTTCCGCATCCACCGGCACTACCAGGGCGTGGCCCGCGCCCTCTCACTGAACGGCGTGGGCGTGCCGCCGGCGCTCTCACGCCACCGGACAGTTGTCCTGGTCTCAGGCGTTCACCGCGGCATACTGCCTGCCTTGGCCTATGCGCGGGCCACAAGCCGGGATCCTGAGGCCGTGTACGTCGAGATGCAGCCCGGGCAGGCCGAGCCGGTGCGGAAGCAATGGACGAAGTGGGGGCAGGGCTTGCGCTTGACCGTGTTGGAGTCGCCCGTCCGTCAGCTCAAGCAGCCGATCATCGAGTACATCAGCCGGCTGCTCCGGGAGGAGAAGCTGGACCTGCTCACGGTGGTGATCCCCGAGTTCGTGGTCTGCCACCCGATCCACAGCATCCTGCACAACCAGACGGGCTGGCGGCTCAAGCTAGCCTTGCTGTACCAGCGAAGAGTCGTGGTGGTGAATGTGCCCTACCATTTGGGCGGAGCGGCCGAGGAGTGGCCGCCTGCCGCAGCGCCCGAGGACGACGGCTCCGTGGCGGAGCCGCCTGAGGAACCATGATCGTCACTATCGTCGGTGGAGTTTGCTGGATCCTGTTGGCGGTCTACTGGGCTAGCGGCGCCTGGAGCACGGGCCTCTCGTTCTGGTTCGCGATGGCGTCTGAACAATGGCCTGAGATCAGTGAGGACGCCATAGCGGGCGGTGTGTGCCTCGCTGTCACGGAAGGCTGCCAGGCGACGATCGCCCCCGCGGTGGCCACAAATGACCTATGAATGTTGGGACCCGTCGACTACAATACCGCCATGGCGCCAGACCGACTGAGCGACCACCCACCCGATCGGGAGCGGCCATGTGGGTGCGATGGACTGCGCGGGTACCTGTACGCGACCGCGCTGGTCGCCGCCGCCACCGCCCTAGGTCTTCCCATCCGCCGCCTGATCGAGCCTACGAACATCGTGATGCTCTACTTGGCGGGCGTCCTGATCGCGGGCCTGTACCTGGGACGGGGGGCCGCACTGCTGGCCTCCGTCCTTGGCACCCTCGCCTTCGACTTCTTCATGGTGCCGCCGTACTTGACCTTGGCTGTGCACGCCACAGAGTACCTGGTCACCTTCGCCGGCCTGCTGATCACCAGCCTGGTGACCAGCTCCCTGGTGGCGCGTGTGCGCGAGCAGGCGGCGGTGGTCAAGCAAGTGGAGCTGCTCAGAGCCACCGATCAGTTGCAGACGGCGCTGCTGGATTCGCTGTCACACGACCTGCGAACCCCCCTGGCGACGATCACGGGGGTGCTGAGCGGCCTGCGGCAGTGGGCCGAACGCCGCGACCAGATGCTCGCGGCGAGTGAGGCGGAGCTTCTGGACACGGCGCTGGAGGAAGCGCAGCGACTGAACCACCTGGTGGGCAACTTGCTGGACATGACGCGGCTGCGGGCAGGCGCGCTGCGCCTGCGCAGGGAGCCGACGGACACTCAGGATCTGATCGGGGCGGCGCTCGCCCAGATGGGCCGGCGACTGGGCGACCGGCTGGTCGAGGTTAGCCTTGCGCCGGACTTGCCCCTCGTGCCTCTGGATTTCGTGCTCATGGTCCAGGTGCTGGTGAACCTGCTCGACAACGCAGTCCAGCACTCGCCGGCGGGGGCAGCCGTGGTCGTCGCCGCGCAGATCGTCCGCGAGGAGCTTGAGGTGACGGTGCGGGACCGCGGACCGGGCATTCCCGCTGCTGACCTGGAGCGGGTGTTCGAGAGGTTCCGCCGGCAGTCGGGGCCACAGCGTACGGGGGGCGTCGGGCTAGGGCTGGCCATTAGCCGCGGGATCGTCACCGCTCACGGTGGCACCATCCGCGCCGGCAACAGCCCTGCGGGGGGAGCCATCCTGACCATCCGGCTGCCGCTGGCCGGCGGAGACGAGGCCCCCCATGAGTAAGGCGGCCCCCCGCATTCTGGTCGTTGATGATGAGAAAGCCATTCGGCACTTCCTCAACGCCACGTTAACGGCCGAAGGCTACCAGGTATACGAGGCGCCGAACGGGCACGAGGCCCTCGATGCCGTCCCGGCCGTGCGGCCGGACGCGGTCGTGCTAGACCTTGGGCTGCCGGATCTGGAGGGCCACGAGGTCATCACGCGCCTGCGTGAGTGGTCGGCGGTGCCGATCGTTGTCCTCTCGGTCAGGGAGCATGAAGGCGAGAAGATCAGGGCACTGGATGCGGGGGCGGATGACTACTTGACCAAGCCCTTCGGCGTCGGGGAGCTGCTGGCACGGCTGCGGGCCGCGATGCGTAGGGCGGCGCGGCCAGACGGGGAGCCGGTCTATGAGGTCGAGGGACTCCGCGTGGACCTTGAGCGCCGGCTCGTCTCCCTCGGAGGGCACGAACTGTCCCTGACGCCCACCGAGTACGAACTGCTGCGGGCCCTGGCCCTGCACGCCGGGAAGGTGCTGACCCACGGCCAACTCCTCAAGCAGGTCTGGGGGGCAAGCTATGACCCCGAAGCCCACCTGCTGCGCGTCAACATCAGCAACCTGCGCCGCAAGCTGGAGCCGGACCCGACGCGCCCGCGGTACATCCTGACGGAGCCCGGCGTGGGGTACCGCCTGGCGGCGCCACCGGGGTAGCTGGGGCTTGAGCACGGAGCGGGGGCAGGTCCGCGTGGCCGCACCCCCCAGTAGCCGGTTAGGCCCGCCACACCTGCTTGCCACCCACGTAAGTCGCGACTACCTTCAGGTCGTGGAGACTGTTCTCGTTGGCCTGCCGCAGGTCGTTGTCCCACACCGCGAAGTCGGCGACCTTCCCCTGCGTGATGCTGCCCATGTCCCCCTCGTCGAACGCCGCGTACGCCGCGGTCAGGGTGTGGGCCTCCAGCGCCTCCATGAAGGTGAGCCGCTCCGACGGGTCGAGGCGGATGTTCCCGGGCGGGTCGCGGCGGACCGCCGGGATGATGCTGTCCATCGGCAGGTGCGTCGGCGAGGCGCACACATCAGCCCCGAAGCAGATCGCTACCCCCGCCTCGCGGAAGCTGCCCAGCGGTACCATCTTCGCCACCGGCTCGGGTCCCAGCTTGCGCACCAGGTCCGCCGCGCGCATGTCGATCCACGCCGGCTGCGTGCACACGGGTACCCCCATGGCGGCCGTCCGGTCAATGCTCTCCTGCCGGTAGAACATGTAGTGCTCAATGCGGTGCCGACGGTCGCGGACGGCCCGGCCCCCTCCGGCGGCCTTGCTGAACGCCTCAAGGGTCAGGTCCACCCCGCGATCCCCCGCGGCGTGGACATCCACCTGCCAGTCGCCCCGGTGGATGGTCGAGACGATGGCCTGGAACTGGTCCGCCGGGTGCATCGGCATGTTGATCTGCTGGTGCTGGGGCAGCACCTTGTACATCAGCGGGTAGCCGTCCACCGCCAGCTTGACCCCCTGCACCCGCACCAGCGGCCCCTCATAACGCTTCAGGCGTTGCACCATCTGCTGGCAGTGCTGCAGGTTGGCCACATACGGGTACAGCCGCAGGCGCAGCGGCAGCTCCCCCTGCCGCTCAGCGGTGACGTACGCGATGTTCGAGCGCTGGTTGGCGAAGTTGTCGTGGACGCACGTGACGCCCTGCTCGATGAACCGCTGCGCGCCCCACAGCACAGCCCGGTACTCCTCCTCGGGTGTCATCGTGGGCTGGTAGACGGCGTAGATGGCCGGGTAGTGCAGCAGGCGACCATCGGGTACGCCCTGGCGGTCCCGCAGGAACTTGCCGCCATAGGGGTCCTGGGCCTGGGGCGAGAAGAGGTCGGCCTCCTGGAGTGCCAGCGTGTTCGCCACACCGTACTGGCCGGTCCAGTGGATCAGCAAGGCGGGGTTGTTGGGGGTCGCGGGGTCAACCTCCCAGCGGCAGGGGAAGCGCTCCTCGTCGAACTCGTTGAACCCGCGGGCAACGATCCAGGCGCCGCGCGGCAGCTTCTCTGCGGCGGCCGCGAGCACGCGCCGCAGGCTGTCGAAGTCATGCACCTGCGGCGGCCGGATCTTGGCGAAGAACAGCTCCATGTGCCCGAAGGCGCTCAGGTGGCTGTGGGCGTCTATGAGGCCGGGCGTGAGTGTCCGCCCCCCGAGGTCAACCATCTGGGTCCCGCGGTCGCAGACCGCCTGCACCTGAGCCTGGCTGCCGACCAGGATGACCCGTCCGGCCCGCACGGCCACCGCCTCGGCGACTGGCTGGGCCGAGTCCATGGTGACGACCGGGCCGCCATAGAAGGCCAGATCAGCGTTCCGCCGGGCCTGTGCGGCAGCCTCGGGGGAGCGCGCGACCACTCCCCCCAGCGTCAGTGTGGATAGCCAGACGAAGTCTCGACGGTCCATGGGGGCGCCTCCGTCCGCAACGCGATCTGGTCGGCACGGGCGACGGGTAAGGCCAGGATGAACCGGGGGAAACGGGAGCAGTCAGTCTAGCGCTGCTGGATGAGATCCCACACCTTGCGGGCCGAGTCGGCCATGGTGTGTAGGTTCGGGGCCTTGGCTTCGCGGGGGACGCACTCGCCGGAGTTCAGGATCATCCCCCCACGCCCCATGAGCCGCACCTGGCGGTCCGTCTCAGCCGCCACCTGTGAGGCCGACCCAAGCTGCAACAGGGCGATGGGGTCTACGTTGCCCAGGGTGCAGATCTTGCCGCCGAACTCGTCGGCCACGACCGCGCGGTCAATGCCGGGGCCCGTGCTCAGGGCGCTGGGCTCTGTCAGCGCCTGCAGGCGCAGGCCCGGGAGCTGCTCCTCGCTGTTGTGCAGGAACACGAAGGCTCCCGCCTGCTTGAGCGCCTCACAGACGCGCTTGCACGGTTCCAGGGCCCACTGCTCGAACTGCCCCGGCGAGATCAGGTGCATGGAGGCGTTGCAGTCCCCATACCAGATGGCATGGGCTCCCGCCTTGACCTGCGCCAGCCCCCACGAGATGGCCTGCTCCTCGGCGAACTTCAGGGCGTCCCTGAAGAGCCGCGGGTTGTCCATCATCACCAGGAACGACTCTTGCATCCCGAAGATGAGCGTCACCGCCGAGAAGGGCGCCGCCACCCGCCCGGTGATGCATGTCTGGTCGCCCCGGGCCTCGCGCAGCCCGGCAATCGCTTCCAGCAGCAGCGGCATGCGGGCAGAGGTCCGCGGGTTGGGGACCTTCAAGGCGTTCAATTGCTTGCGGGTGAAGGGGAGATAGTCGGCGGTGGCGGGGACGATGTTCTCCCCGGCGGCCACGCCGACGCCCAGTGGCTCGAACTCCAGCGTGTCGTCCAGGTGCAGCCAGCTCCAGTCCCAGCCGAACTTCCCGATGGCGTTCAGTTGGCACTGCACCACCGTCTCGGCGTCCTGGATGTACTGGCTGTACGTCAGACCGCTGTAACGAGCGTCAAACTCCTGGCTGAGGCAGAACACGGGAAGATTGTCAGGGACCTGCAACTCCACACAGGCACGGATGTTCTCGATCGTGGTCATCAGGAGTTTCTCTTTCAGGAGTTGAAGGAGGTTTCGACAGGAACACCGGGATTCCTGCCTGGCGACAGCGCCTGTAGGGCCTAGAGATCGCTCGCGATCTCAGGGGCTCATACCCCGCCGGGCCGTCCGCGTGGGACCGGACATCCTGGACGGCCCTACCGCCGGCGCGCCAGGGCGCTCTGCAGGATCTCCAGCACCAACTCGTCGTACGTCATGCCGGCCGCGAAGGCCTCATGGGGGACATCGGAGGTCTCGGTCATCCCGGGGCAGCTATTCACTTCGTGGAACCACAGCTTGCCGGCTTCATCCAGGTGCATGTCGCAGCGGCTGATGCCGTGGCAGCACAGCTCGGTATGGGCCAGCAGTGCCAACTCTTGCGCGGCGGCAGCGGCTTCGAGCGAGATCCGCGCCGGGCAGACCAGGTCGGTCAGGCCCTTGGTGTACTTGGCCTCGTAGTCGTAGAACTCGTTGTGCGGCACGAGTTCGAGGACCGGCAGGGCCCGCAGCGTCTTCCCGCAGCCCAGTACGCCCACCGTCAACTCCGTCCCCTCGACGTACCGGTCCACCAGCACATCGCCATACTGCCCCGCCAGGCTCTCCAACTCGCGCGCCACGGTGGCCTCCTCGCGGCAGATCGTGACCCCCAGGCTGCTACCGTCGTCATTGGGCTTGGTGACGCACGGCAGGCCGATCTCGGCAAGCACCCGCCCCAGCCACTCGGGGGCGAACCGGCCGCGCAGGTACAGGAACGGTGGCGTGGCCACGCCCAGCGCCTGCATGATGCGCTTGGACTGGACCTTGTTCATCGTCAGCGCGCAGCCCAGCATCCCGGAGCCGGTGTACGGCAGGCCCATCAGCTCCAGCGCCGCCTGGATCGTGCCGTCCTCGCCATCGCCGCCGTGGAGGGCGTTGAAGACCACCTCGGCGCCCGAGTCGCGCAGCGGATTGAACAGGCCCTCGGCGGGGTCGAGGAGGATCGCGCTGAAGCCCTGCCGCCCCAGGGCGTCGGCGATGCCCTGCCCGGTGCGTAGCGACACCTCCCGCTCGCCGGTCTTGCCGCCGGCCAGTACGGCTATGCGCTTGCTGCGAAGTTGTGCGAGGTCCATGGGTTCACTGTCCTGGTTCGTTAGCCAGCGGCACAGGCCGCAGGTCCTTGTCTAGCTGCGCCGTCAGGGCGATGCTGACCGTGCGGATCTCGCCGGGGCGAAGCGCCACCGGCTGCGGGCCGTGGGCCAAGCGCAGGTTGCTCACGCCGTAGAACCCGATGCGGTCGCCCTCGGAGCGACTGCCGGGGGACGGCGCGGCCGCTTCAGCGCCTCTGACACTCACGGCACTCAGATAGTATGCGCCGGCGCCCAGCGCCAGCGCGAAGTGGCCACCGGCGGTGGCGGCGGTGTCCACCAGCCCGGCGAAACGCGCGTCGGCGCAGGCGTTGACCACCACTCCCGACCCGGCGGGCACGTTGGCGACAGAGCCGATCAGCACCGCCGGGAGCGTCTCCAGCGCCACCTGCGGCCCGGTGGCCGTGTCGTCCAGGCTGCGCAAGAGCCCCGTGCCACTGACACGCCACTGCAGCGCCAGTGCCAGGTCGGCGACGTCATCGGCGATCTCGGTAGTCGGGAACTCCGCGCCCTGCTCGGGCCGGTAGCCATGGACGGCGAACAGGTCGCCCGGATCGAGCCCCTCCGTCTCGTTCGCATCCTCGGCGGCAAACACGTAGTACTTGCCGGCCGGGACGACGACGCTGAAACTGCCGTCGGCCCCCGGCAGCGCCGCCCGGGAGAAGCTGCCGTCGGCGGCGACCATGTAGCACACCCGCAGTCTGCCCGACCCGCCCGTGACCACGCCCGCCACCCGGCAGTTCTTGACCACGGGGGGCGCCTCCAGCGGCGGCAGCTTCACGCTTGTCGGCGCCAGCTTCCCCTCCGCCAGCATCGTCAGGGAGATCGCCATCCTGACCACGGCCGGCGGGGCCCCCTCCTTCACCTCCAGCGGCTCCGGCTGCTGGGTGTTGGGGTCCTCGACGCCATAGAAGCCCAGCCCGTCGCCGGCGTTGAGCTGGCCATCGTTGTTCAGGTCCACAATCGCCGTCAGGTAGTATGTGCCTGGCGCCAGGGCTACGACGACTCTGCCCTCGGCCCCGGTGCTGGGGAACGCCTCGACGAGGTCGCGCCGCGTCTTGTCGCGGAAGACCCGCACCTGCGCACGGCCCAGGTCATGGTCCGGCCAGTACAGCCCCACCACGACCACGCACTGCGCCGGGGCGGCCGGCTGGCCCTGCGCCAGCATCGGCAGGGCACAGGCCAGGACAGAGAGTGGGAGGCAGAGTCGGGTAGCCATGTTCATGCACAACCGCCTGTCGAAGCGGTCTGTAGAGCGGGGTACGCCCGACACTCCTGTCGGGCCTCGCCTCCCGCTACGGCTGCGCGTCGAAGTCGAGGACCTTCAGCTTCAGCATGCCCATCGTCTTGCTGGAGGCGAGGCTCATGCGGGCGATGGCGGCACTGTCCAGCGCGCTCGCGGCGACCTGCACGTGGCCCGCGTCCACGGTCTCTTCCCCCCACGTCGGGTCCATCTCCACCCACTGCCCGACATACAGCTCGTTCCAGGCATGGTAGTGGTACGCTCCGGCGTCGTACGCGAGCCCGGCCACCATGCGGGCAGGAATGCCCACGGCCTGCGCCAGCGCCGCCAGCAGCACCGCATGTTCGGTGCAATCGCCGCGCTTGGCTTGCAGGATCTCCAGGGCCGACAGGGGGCGCGGCTCGCTCCCCACCTTGGTCATCTGGCGGTTGACCCACCACATGAGCTGGCGCGCCGCCTGCCAGGCGTCGGTGGCGCTGCCGATGACCTCCCGCGCCTGCGCCACCAGCTTCGGATCGGCCGATTGCGCCGTCTCGCTGGGCTTCAGGTACGGCTGCAACTCCGGGGCGGTGAAGGGCAGTTGTCCGGGCGCCCCGGGCGCCGACCCGGCCACCACCGTCAGTACGGCCGTGTGGTCTCCCGGCGTAACGGTCTGGCGTGGGGTGGTCGGGAAGAGCGTGTCCGGCGCGCCGCCACCATCGGCAATCTCCAGGCTCACGCGCTGCAGCTTGCCGGGGCGCCCCATGTTCCGGTCCACCGGGACGGAACTGGCCAGCAGGAACGGCTGCAGGTCGGCCAGCGCCTCCTCCTGGGTCACCAACTGCATCGTCATCTGCATCATCCCGGGCACTTCCTGCCGCAGGATGACCCCCTCGTCGGTCACCCACGTCCGGCTCAGCACGCTCAGCAGCTTGCTCTGCGCCTGTAGCACCCACGCCGGCCGCGGCGTCTCGACCCGCTCGACGGCGTTGATCGTGACCTCATCCACCTGCCCGAGGTCGCAGTCGAAGGTGCTGAAGACGGTCTTCCAGCCGGGGATAACCTGCTTGTCCAGCAACGCCTGCAGCACGCGCAGGTCCTGGCCGAACGTCTCGCCGATCGGCAGTTGCTGGCGTGTCTCGCCATCTGGGCTGGTGCGGGTGACCAGCAGCGTGCCGTCCTGGCGCCGAGCCGTCACGCGCACGCGCCGGCCGACCTGGTCGGCCTCGTTCTCCACCTCGACCAGTCGCAGGGCCTCGTCATAGCGGCGGGTCTCGGAACGGGCGGAGGTCAGGCCGCGCCCATCGAGGGCCACGCGCAGCACCGTCCGCTCCAGGCTCTCGTAGCCGTCGGGCGTGCGGCGCAGTGACTGTTCGGACCAGCCGCTGCGGGTGCCGAGGATGCTGATGGTGTACCAGTGGGTGCCGAGGGCGCCGTCCGGCAGCGCGACGGGCGCGGCGGTGGCAGCGCCGGCTCCGGCCATCAGGAACAGGACGCTCGCCCACCGCCTCACCGCGCGGTGCGCGTCACTCATGCTCATCCGCGTTCTCAGAGGGTTCGGGCTCGGCACGAGGCGCCCCGCTCTCCATGAGCTTCCGGAAGCTGGAGACCAGCCGGGGGTCGAAGATCGTGCCGGCGCCGGCGGTGATCTCCTCGATGGCCTCGCCGATGGACAGGGCCTGCTGGGCGAACCGCTGCGGGTTGCGCAGGCGCTCGTAGGCGTCCACTACGGCGCACAGCCGGGCATGGTAGGGGATGTTCTCCCCGCTCAGCCCCTCCGGGAAGCCCGAGCCATCCCAACACTCATGGTGGTATACGACGGTCGGCACCGCGTCGGCCAGGAAGCCGATGGGCTGCAGGATGCTGCGCCCGATCAGCGGGTGCATGCGGTAGAAGATCAGCTCTCGGTCCTCCGGGTCGCGCGCCTCCATGGCGCTCTCTTCCACCCCGATCTTGCCGACGTCATGCAGGATGCAGCCGAAGCGCAGCGTCTCACGCTCGTCGGGGCCCATGCCCAGCGATGCCGCCAGCCGGTCCGCCAACTCCGTGACGCGCTCGGAGTGGTTGTACGTAGTTGGGTCGCGGGCCTCGATGGCCGTGGTCAGCGCCCGGATCGTCTCGTAGTAGTTCCGCCGGATGTCCTCGTACAGCTCGGCGTTCTCAATGGCCACCGCCGCTTGGTGCGCAAAGGCCGTGAGCAGGTCCACCTCGCGGTTGCGGAAGCGGCGCCGGCCCCGGGCGTACACGCGGATGACGCCCAGCGGCTCGTCCTTGCTGCGTAGCGGCACGCTGAGCACCGACCGCAGCCCCTCCGCATCGGCGGCGGCGCGGTACTGGAACTCGGGGTCGTTACGGACATCCAGCACCTGCACGGCCTCACCCGCCAGCACCCGCCGGTCGAGCGGACTGCCCTCGCGCGATACGGCGCCCTTCGCCAGGTACTCCTCGCTCAACCCGTGCATGACCACCGGGCGCAGTTCGCCGGTCTCCTTATCCAGCAGGCGGATGCCGCAGGCCCGGGCGCCCATCACGCGCTGGGCGCTGGTGGCGATCAGATCGAGCACCTGCCGCAGGCGCAGCGAGGTGGTGATGCTCCGCGCCACTTCGTACAGCAGCCGGGCCTCCACCGCCCGTCGCCGGATGGCCCGGGAGACGGTCGAAGCGAAGTAGCCCACCACGAAGAACATGGCGAGCTGCAGGATGGGAGCCAGGTCCTCCAGGCTCAGATAGGTGCTGTACTCGAAGCTCGTCTGGGCGCCCTTGGTGGCGCTGAGGTAGGCGGCGAGCAAAGAGATGATCACGGCGCCGTAGATGCTGAAGTTGAACCCGGCGTAGATGATCGGCAGGTAGTAGAACTGGCGCGCGATCTCGACCGCCCGCTCGTTGTCAGCCACCCGCACCACGACGGTGATGCCGGCCATGGCCAGCAGCAGCATTATCATTGGGCCTAAGGGCCGTTTGGTCACGGGATCATCCCTCGGTCAGAATTGCGGCCGCGTGGGCGCGCATGTCCTCATGCGCACATCCGTCGCTTCCGTCGCGTGGGCGCGCGTGTCCTCACGCGCGCAACCCCGACCCCACGCGCCCTACCGCACCTTGGTCCCCACGGGCACGTCCGCGTCCACAGTCAGCAACGCCAGCGCCTGCTCCGCCCCGGCAGCCAGCAGCATCCCCCGGCTCTCGACGCCGCGGATCTTGGCCGGCTCCAGGTTGGCGATCACGATGACCGCGCGCTCCAGCAACTCGCGCGGGTTGAACTCCTGCGCGATGCCGGCCACGATCTGCCGCGGCTCCGGCTCGCCGATGTCCACCAGCAGCTTCAGCAGCTTGTCCGCCCCCGGCACTCGTTCGGCCTCTAGTACCCTACCCACACGCAAGTCCATCTGCTTGAACTGGTCGAACGACACCACGGGTGCCTCCGGTTGCGGTGGTGCGAGGGCTGCTTGCTGCTGCTCGCGGCCCTGCAGCTTCTGCTCCAGCCGCTCCATGTCCATGCGCGGGAAGATCGGGTTGTCTCGCTCGATCTTCGTCCCCGGCGGCAGTTGCCCCGCCTCGACCCGCTCCCACTGCAGGGCCTCGTGGGCCGCCAGCCCGAGCTGCCGACAGATCTCCTCGGCCACCTCGGGCATGAAGGGGGCGATCATGATCGCCACCACCCGTACGCAGTCCAACGCATCATACAGGACGGCTTCCAGCTCGACCTGCTTCCCGTCCTTGTGGAGCGTCCACGGCTCGCGCTCATGGAGGAACTTGTTGCCCTCGCCCAGCAGCTCCCAAATGGCCTCCAGCGCCCCGCGGAAGTCCGCCACCTCCAGGGCCTGCTCGACCGTCGCGCGCGTGCGGGTGATCGACTCTGCCAGGTTCCCGGCTCCCGGTCCCGGCGTCGGCACGACGCCATCCAGATAGCGCTCCACCAGCGGCAGCGAGCGGTTCAGCAGATTGCCCAGGTCGTTGGCCAGGTCCGCGTTGAAGCGGCCCACCAGCGCCCGGAAGCTGAAGCTGCCGTCCAGGCCGAAAGGCACTTCGCGCAGCACGAAGTACCGCAGCGCATCCACTGCCACCGCCGTGCGCGCCCCCGACTGCTCGGCCAGCTCCACCGCCGTCTCATACGGCAGGACGAAGTTGCCCTTGGACTTGCTCATCTTGTCGCCGCTGTCGGCCAGCCACCAACCGTGCGCGAAGATCATCTCGGGCAGCGGCACCCCCAGGGCCATCAGCATCGCCGGCCAGATCGTCGCGTGGAAGCGCGGCAGGATGTCCTTGGCCATGACCTGCACCGACGGCGGCCACACCTGCGCGAACTTCGCCTCGTCCACCCCGTAGCCCGCCACCGTCAGGTAGTTGATGAGGGCATCAAACCAGACGTAGATGGACTGGCTGTCGTCGCCAGGCACCGGGATGTCCCAGTCCGTCCGGGCGCGCGAGATGCACGCATCCCGCAGGCCCTGCTTGATGAAGGCCAGGACCTCCTTGCACGCCCCTTCCGGCATGATGAACCGCTCGTTGTCCTCGATGTAGTCCAGCAGCCGGTCTGCGTACTTGCTGGTGCGCAGGAAGTACGCCGGCTCGGCCACGCGCTTGACTTCCCGCCCGCAGTCCGGGCACTTGCCGTCGGCGATGTCGGCCTCCAGCAGGTACGTCTCGCAGGGCACGCAGTACCAGCCCTCGTACTCGCCCAGGTAGATGTCGTCGCTGGCGCGCAGCCGCGCGAACACGTCTTGCACGACGCGGACGTGCTCCTCTTCGCTGGTGCGGATGAAGCGGTCATACTTCACGTGCATCCGCTCCCAGGTTCCCTGGTACGCGCCCACCATCTGGGCGACGTACTCATCCACGGCCAGGCCGGCCTTGGCGGCCTCCAGCACGCTCTTGTTCCCGTGCTCATCGGTGCCGGTGGCGAACACGACCAGCTCGCCCCGCAGGCGATGGTAGCGCGCCAGCACGTCGCACGCGATGGTGGTGTAGGCATTGCCCAGGTGGGGCTGCCCGCTGACGTAATAGATGGGTGTGGTGATGTAGAAGACTTCGGGCATGTTCGTTTCCGCTGTTCAGGTGATGCTGCCCTGTAGGGCGGGGGCTCGTACCCCGCCCCGCATGGCACAAAGTAGACAGACTGGGCGGGGTACGAGCCCCCGCCCTACAGGGCTGCTAGTGATGGCAGCCGGCGCAGCTACCCTTCGAGCAGCTACTGCAACTGCTGCCGCCGATGGAGCCCCCGCCGGAGCTGTGCCCGGCGAAGACCGACATGAGCCGCTGGCTGCGGGCGCAGTGGCACTCGGGGCAGGGCCCCGGCTTGTCCCGCTGCTCCCGCGACATCAGTTTCTCGAAGACATGCTCGCAGCGCTTGCACTTGTACTCATAGACAGGCATGGACGATCATTCCTGTGGCGGTGTGGGCCCCTTGCGGCGCGGCCGCGTCCGTGGGCGGCGCCGACGCCGGGGCTGTTCCCCGGTGGCTGGCGCCTCGCCGGCAGTCGGGGCGGACGGCGCCTGCGGCGCGGGGGCCGGCCTGGCCGGCGGGGCCGGGGCGGCCCCTTGCGGGGTCGCGCCCTCAGCCGGCTTGCGCCTGCGATCCGAGCGGCGACGCCGGCGACGCCGCGACGACGGCCCTGCTTCCTCGCCGGCGGGCGCTTCCGCAGCAGCGTCCGGGGCCGTCGCCGGCGCCGGTTTGTCGGCGGCGGCGCGGCGTGGCGGCCGCGAGGTGGGCTCCCCGCGCGCCGGGCGCTCGCCTCGCGCCGGGCGTTCACCGCGTGACGGTCGCTCGGCCCGTGACGGGCGCATGCGGCTGCGCGGTTCCTCAACGGTCGCCTCGTCACCGGTCGGCAGCGGCGGGACGGCCTGTCGCGCTTCCCTGACGCACTCGGGTTCCGGTGCATCCAGCGCCCAGATGTAGTCGGCCTTCAGGTCCTCGGTCTCCTCATTGGGGTACTGGACCTGGACCCGCTCATGCATCAGGTTCACATGCTTGACGACGGCCTGCCCCTTGAGCGTGTTCACCGTCTGCCCGGCCTTGGGCAGCTTCCGCGCCAGTTCGCAGTACGTCTCGTGCTCGAACCGCAGGCAACACATCAGCCGGTCGCAGATGCCGCTGATCTTGGCCGGGTTCAGGGACAGTCCCTGGTCCTTGGCCACGCGGATGCCGACCGGATCGAAGTTCCGCAAGAAGGCATTGCAGCACAGCGGGCGGCCGCACGGCCCCAGCCCGCCGATCATCTTGGCCTGGTCGCGCACCCCGACCTGGCGCAGCTCGATGCGCGTCTTGAACGTCTCGGCCAGATCGCGCACCAGCGCGCGGAAGTCTACCCGGCCCTCGGCCGAGAAGAAGAACACGAGCCGCTGCCCGTCGAACGTGTAGTCGGCGGCGATGAGCCGCATGGGCAGGTTGTGAGCCGTGACCTTCTCTTCGCAGACGCGCCGGGCCTCGCGCTCCTTCTGCCGCAGCTCCTGTTCCCGGGCCAGGTCCTCCGGGGTGGCTCGGCGCAGCAGCGGCTTGAGCTGCCGCCCCTCGTCGGCGCCGGGCAGATCATACTTCACGAACACGACTTCGCCGATGTCCACGCCCTTCTCGGTCTCGGCCAGCACCTGGTCGCCCTGGCGCACGCGCAGACCATTCGGCGCAAAGTAGTATACCCTACCGCTCCGGCGAAAGGAAACACCGATCGCGGCAGGCTCGGCATACTCGAAGTACTCTTCGGTCATGGTTTCACGTTCTCGTGTTCTCCGCCCCGCCGCTACGCCGTAGCCACCATTTGCTGCCGGTCCCGGAGCCGCTTGAGCACCTCGGTCAGCCGCTTGATGAGTTCCGGCTGCTCGGCCTTGAAGTAGCCGAAGCTGAGCTGGTGCGAGGCGACCTGGAAGCGGGGCAGCAGCGGCTTGGCCCCGCTGCGTTGCTGCTTGAGTGTGGGCACATACAGCCCGCGCATCACCCGCTGCTCGCGGTCGCTGAACTGGTTGTCTTCGGTCATCGTCACCGTGACGCGCTGGTCGGCCACGGCGATGTCGGCCACCCCCACCTCCATCGCCAGCAGCTTGAGCTGCACGATGCGGCCCAGGTTCCTCACCGGCGACGGCAGCGGACCGTAGCGGTCCTTGGTCTCCTTGACGAGCGCCTGGAGCTGGTCGCGATCCTCGACCGCCGCCAGCCGCCGGTAGAGCGAGATGCGCTGGTTCTCGTTGGGCACGTACTCGGCCGGGATGATCGCCTCCAGCGGCAGGTCCACGGTCGGGTGGCCCTCCGCCGAGCGCGTCTTCTCACCCTTGAGGGTCTTGACGGCGTCGGCCAGCATCTGCGTGTACAGGTCCAGCCCGACGGCGGACATGTGCCCGCTCTGCTCGGCCCCCAGGATGTCCCCGGCCCCGCGGATCTCCAGGTCGCGCAGCGCGATCTGGAACCCGCTGCCCAGCTTGCTGAATTCCTCGATGGCCTTGAGCCGCTCCTCGGCCTCCTGGGTCATCCGGTCCGGGTAGCGATAGAGCAGGTAGGCGAAGGCCTGGCGGCTGGACCGCCCGACCCGCCCGCGCAGCTGATAGAGTTGCGAGAGCCCCAGACGGTCCGCGTCATCTACCACAATAGTGTTGACGTTCGGGATGTCCAGGCCGTTCTCGATCAGCGTCGTGCAGACCAGGACATCAAAGTCCTCGGCGTAGAACGCCATCATGACGCGCTCGAGGTCGTGTTCCTCCATCTGGCCGTGCGCCACGGCCACCCGCGCTTCGGGCACCAGGCGCTGCACGTGGGCCGCGACGTGGCCAATGGACTGGACGCGGTTGTGGACGAAGTACGCCTGCCCCCCGCGCGCCAGCTCGCGCCGCAGGACCTCGGCCATGAGCGCGTCATCGCGCTCGCGCACCTCGGTGTGGATCGCCAGGCGCCCCTGGGGCGGGTCATTGATGATCGATATCTCGCGAATGCCCGACAGGGCCATGTTGAGCGTCCGCGGGATCGGCGTGGCGGTCAGGGTGACGACATCCACCCCCTCGCGAAAGCGCTTCAGCTTCTCTTTCTGCCGCACCCCGAAGCGCTGCTCCTCGTCAATCACCAGCAGGCCCAGGTCGGCGAAGCTCACGTCCTCGCCCAGCAGCCGGTGGGTGCCGATGACAATGTCCACGGCCCCGGCCTTCAGACTGCTCACCAGGCGGCGCTGTTCCGTCGGCGTCTTGAAGCGGCTGAGCACCCCCACCTCGACCGGGTAGCGTGACAGGCGCTCCCGAAAGGTGTTGAAGTGCTGCTGAGCCAGCACCGTTGTCGGCACCAGCACCGCCACCTGCTTGCCGCCCAGCACCGCCTTGAACGCCCCACGGATGGCGACCTCGGTCTTGCCGTAGCCGACATCCCCGCAGATGAGGCGATCCGCAGGAACAGGTTTCTCCATGTCCTGCTTCACGTCCTCTATGGCACGGAGCTGGTCCGGCGTCTCCTCGAAGCGGAACGAGGCCTCCAGCTCCTTGAGCCACGGGGAGTCCGAGGCGAAGGCATGGCCCTGCGCCATCTCCCGGGCCGTGTACAGCCGCATCAGTTCTCGGGCCAGTAACTGCGCCGAGCGCTTGGCGCGTTTCTTGGTCAGGTCCCAGCGCCCGCGCTTCAGGCTCGTGATGACCGGTTTGGCCTGCTCGGCCCCGATGTACTTCTGCACCCGGTCAAGCTGCGTCACCGGCACGTACAGCTTCTCGTCCTCGGCATACTGCAGCAGCATGTAGTCGCGTTCGATGCCGCCGACCGTCTGCTTGGACAGCCCCTTGTAGATGGCCACCCCGTGGTTGATGTGCACCACGTAGTCGCCCTCGTTCAAGTCGCGCAGCGACAGGAGCTGGAAACCCCGGGCGTAGACCGGCTCATCGGGCCGGCGCAGCTTCCGCCAGCCGAAGATCTCCCGCCCCGTCAGCAGCACCAGCTTGGCCTCAGGCAGCCGGAAGCCGCTGTCGAGGTCCAGGGGGGACACCGTGATCTGCCCGGCCTTCAGCTCCGCCTCCGGCCGCGCCACCACATCCCGCAGCCCCCGCGACTGCAGCACCTCCGCCGTCCCGTCCATGTCGCGCGAGCACACCAGCATGTGCTGGCCCTCGCGCTGCCACTCGCCCAGCCCGTCCGCCAGCAGCTCGAAGCGCCCGCCGAAGCTGTCCACGGGCGGGGTCGCCAGGTGCACCAGCGGCGCCTTCGGCGCCCACGGCACCTGCCGCTGCAGCATGCTCAGGTACACGATCGGCCGTCCGCGCGTCAGGTGCAGGGCCGCCAGCTTGTCAAAGTGCATCACCGACGTGTCGGGCAGCCGCAAGTGCTGCCCCAGGCGCAGGCCTCGCCGGTAGGCGTCGTGGACATCCTCCTCGAACTGCTGCGCTCCGCTCTGTACCCGCACCGGCTCATCCACGAAGAAGATGGCGTCCGGCGGCAGGTATGAGCACAGGCTTTCGGGCTCGGGATAGATGTACGGTAGATAGTGCACGAGGCGCGGCATGGGCCGGAGCTGCTCCAGCAGTTCCAGGTCCTCGCTCAGGCGCTCCTTGAGCACCGACGCCTCGCGGTGCTTGCCTTCCTCGTTCAGCCGGTCCAGCTCGCGCCGGTAGGCCCCCTTGATGATCGGCAGGGCCCGGTTGACGGCCCGCTCGGTCAGCAGGATCTCTCCCGCCGGCCCCAGGCCGATCCGCTGGATCGTGTCCACCGACCGCTGGGTCAGCGGGTCGAAATGCCGGATCGTCTCGACCTCGTCGCCGAACAGCTCGATGCGCGCCGGGAGCGTGCTAGTCGGCGGCGAGACGTCCACAATGCCCCCGCGCACCGAGAACTGCCCAACATCATCTACCAGGTCCACCGACTCATAGCCCAGGTTGTACAGTGCCCGGGCCAGATCATCGCGGTCAATCTCGTCCCCCACGGCCACCTCGCGCCGTGCCGCCACCAGGTCCGCGCTCGGCATCGTCAGGGTCGTGATGGCGCGGATGCTCGCCACGACGATCACGGGCTCGCCAGCGCACAGGCGCTCCAGCACCGTCAGCCGCTCAGCCACGGTCGCCCGCTCGGGGGTCACGCCGTCATACAGGGCAGAAGCGACGGAGGGATAGATGAGCACCTGCCGCTGGGCGGCGGGTGTCGCGTCGTGTGCGACGGGCCCCGCCGCTGCCGTCCTGCCTACAACCCGGGCGGGGTCCCCGTCGGGCCGTTGGCCCGACACCCCGCCCTGCAGGAGGGCCCGCAGGTCCGACGCGAGCTGCGTCGCCCGCTCGTCATTGAAGGTCAGGACCAGGGCGCTCCGACGGGCGTCCGCCAGGAGTGCAGCCATGAAGAAGGACTTGCCGCCCCCGCTGATCCCCTCGACGCACACCTGCTGTCCCTGCCGGACGGCGGCGGCAATCTCCTGGTATGGCGGCGTCCCCTCGATGATCCACTTCAGGTTGTTGATGGCAGCGTTCGACACGATGGATGATCGCTGGGGGGTCTGCCCCCCGAGGGGTCTGTCCCCGGAGGAGCGGCGTCAGCCGGTCCGCAGGGGGCTGACCCCGTCTATGTCAGTGCCATGGGCCCGGCGGGGTCGGTCCCCTACGCCAGGTGCTCCCACACCAGCGAAGCGGCCCCGACCATTCCGGCCCGGTTGCCCAGCTCCGCCGGCACGATGTTCGCCGGATCGAAGCGGCTGATCCGCCCGGCGTGGCGTACCGTGCGGCGGATCGAGCCGAACAGCACCTCCCCCGCCGCGGCGATCCCGCCGCCCAGGATGACCTTGTCCGGATCGCACAGGACGATGATGTTGCAGATCGCCAGACCCAGGTAGTGCCCGACCTCGTCCATGACTTCCGCGCACAGCGCATCGCCGTCGCGCGCCTGGTCGGCGATGAGCCGCGGGTCAATCTGCTCGTGCTCGGCCCCCACGATGTCGCCCAGGCGACTGGGACGGCCCTCCTGCAGCTTGCGGACGGCCAGGTCCACGATGGCTTGCCGGCCCGTCAGGGCCTCCAGGCAGCCATGGCTGCCGCAGCCACACTTCGGCCCGCCCGGCTGGATGATGAGATGCCCCACCTCGCCCAGGATCTGCCGCGGGCCGCGCAGCACCTTGTTCTCGATGGCGATGCCGCCGCCCACGCCGGTGCCGAGCGTCAGCAGGGCCATGTAGCGGCAGCCCCGCCCGGCGCCGTGGCGCAGTTCGGCCAGCGTGGCGCTGTAGGCGTCATTGGAGATGACGACCTGCAGGCCGGTGACGCGCTGCAGCACCCGGGCGGCGTTCACCCCGTCCAGGACGTGCAGGTTCGGGCACTGCCTGATCAGGCCGGTATGGGGGTCCACCGGCCCGGGGATACCGATGCCCAGACCGGCAATGCCGCGCTCGGGGGCGGTGTCGCGGGCCAGCCGCTGGGCCGCCCGGCCCAGCTCTTCCAGGACTTCGTCGGGGTTCGAGCTCTGGGGGGTCTGGTGGCTGGTCTCGGCCAGCAGCCGCCCCTCACGGTCCAGTACGCCAACCGAGAAGGTCGTCCCACCCAGGTCAATGCCCAGTGCCAGGTCCGCATCCGGCATGGAACTCACTCACTCCTGCAACGGTTGGGCCGCGTGTCGGGGCTGTAGCGGGAGAGGTACGCCCGACACTCCTGTCGGGCGTCGCCAGGCGGAGCATCGGCCCCACAGACAGCCCCTACGCCGGCCTACTGATCGCCAAAGGGGTCCTCATTCTCGCCGACGGGGCCGTAGTCATCCGGCGGTGTCGGGGGCGGGCCCTGCGGCGGGGCCTGCGGCGCCGACGGACGCGGAGCCTGGTTGGCCCCGGGCGGTCCCGACTGCCCGCGAGCGGCGCGGCGCCGCTCGGCTTCGGCGCGGCTCTCGAGGAAGCGCACGTTGTTGGCCACGATCTCGACCGCATACTGCCGCTTGCCGTCCTGCCCCTCCCACGAGCGCGACTGGATGCGGCCCTCGACGCCGACCAGGGAGCCCTTGTCCAGGTACTGGGCGACCAGCTCGGCGGTCTTCTGGAAGGCCACGATGTTCAGCCAGTCGGTCTGGTCCTCGCCGCTCTCACTCTTGCGGCCGCGGTCCACCGCCAGGCGGAAGTTCGCAATGGGCATGCCGCTGGGCGTATAGCGCATCTCCGGATCGTTCGCCAGACGACCGACCAGCACAACGCTGTTGATCATGTTGATCCCTCCGGCCCGGCTGGAATGGGGTGGTTCTCAAGGCGAAGCAGCGGAGGACAAGCGCCCTCCGCTGCTGTGCAGTTCGCTGCGATGCAGTTCGCCGCTGAGGCTCGGCCATATGGCCCGCCGTCAGCGCTTCAGGCTTCTTCCGCAGGAGCTTCGTCAGCCGCCGGAGCCTCACCTGCATCAGCCTCGGGCGCGGCCTCCGCCTCGGCTTCGGGGGCGGTCTCAGGCGCCTCGGCCTCCGGCTCAGCGGCGGCTTCAGCAGCGGGAGCTTCGGCAGCCGGAGCCTCGGCGGCCGGAGCTTCAGCCGCGGGGGCCTCAGCCGGCGCAGCTTCCGGCTCGGCGGCCTTGGCCTGCGGGTCGAAGATCGCCTTGGGGTTGGCCACGACGACAATGCCGCGCACGATGCCCTCGATCAGGTGCATCTCGTGCTTGACCTCGTCCACCACGTCCCCGAAGCTCTTGAAGTACGTGATCATGTAGGTGCCGGCGGTGTGGCCGTCAATCTCGAAGGCCAACCGGCGGCGGCCGAACTCGCGGGTGGCGACCAGCTCGCCGCCCATGTTCTGCACATGCTGCTCCAACGTGCTGACAATGCCCTCCAACGCGGCCTCGTCCAGCGCGGAATCTACGATGTACATCGCCTCATAGAGCACAGGCTGTTTGGGCAACCCGTTCACATCCTTCCCTTGGCCAAGAGGCTCTGCCGCGTGCGCGGCGGAGCAGGAAGAAGCGCTGATCCCGCTCAAGCGGGATCAGCGTCCTAACACTGGCGCGAATAGTGGACAAGTAGTATAGCACAACCCCGTCGGCAGAGCAACACCCGGGCTGTCCGCTCTCCGCTGGGTGTAGCCCACGTTCGCCGGTGGGCTACCAGCAGCGACCAGGGCGGGGTGTCGGCGTCAGACTGCGCAGCAGTCTGGGCCGACGGGGACCCCGCTGCGGGGAGCCACCGGGACAGCGTTCGGGGCGGGGTCCCTGTCGGCTTCGCCGACACCCCGCCCTGGCCCTGGCGCGACACCGACTGCGCCCCCTCATCTCCCGTCGGGCAACCCCTCCAGGAAGCCCTCAATCGACTCCGCCGTCTCCTCGGGGTACTCCTCGGGCAGGAAGTGCCCGCAGCGGTCGAACACCTGGATCTCACAGCCCAGCTGCCGGGCCAGCTTCCGCCCGGCCCACAGCGGCACCACCGGATCGTCCGCGCCCCATAGCACCAGCGCCGGGCAGGAGACACTCCGCGCCAGCCCCCGCACGTCGCGTAGCGGCGGCGCCTGGCCCAGCGACCGCCAGCAGGCCGCATGGCCCTGTACCCGCAGCGGACGCAGCAGCGCCTCCTGCAGCGCCGGTGTCAGTTCGTGGTTCGGGGTGATGATCTGCCGGGCCAGGCGCTGCAGAGGCCGCGGGCCGGCGCGGAACTTGCCCAGCACCCACGGCAGCGCCGGGCTGTGCGCCAGCAGCCAGACGATCACGTAGCCGTGCGGCGCCTGGCCCCAGTCCGCATCGGCCAGCACGACACCGGCCACCCGCTCGGGATGCGCCCGGGCGGCCATCAGCGAGGCCCTGCCCCCGAGCGAGTGCCCGACGAGCACCGCCCGCCCCAGGCCCAGCTCGTCCATGAGCCCCACCACTTCGTCCACCCAGTCCGCGGGCTGCGCGTGCGGGGGCCGGGCCGAGGCGGCAAAGCCCCACAGGTCCAGCGCCACGGTGCGGTGGCGCCGGGCAAGCCGCTCCTGGACGGGGCGCCAGGTGTCCAGGTGCTCGGCGAACCCGTGCAGGAGCAGGACGGCTGGCTCCCCCTCGCCCATGTCACGGAAGGCCACCGGTTCCCCCTGGATGCTGACATGCCGCGCCCCCGGGGGCAGCACATCCGCCAGTGTGAGGTCTTCAGGTGGCGCGGGAGTCCGGTCCGCCAGGACCGAAGCCACCCAGCTCAGCCCCCCCAGACCGGTGAAGCCCTGCAAAGTCCCCAGCCAATGCGGCCCCCTGAGCGAATCCATCTAGTCTGCGACCTCCCGAATGGTCTCCCAGTCCTGGTACAGCAGCACGACCTCGATGCGCGGGTAGGCTTCCTTCACCACCTGCCGGGCGAGCTGCAGTTGCTCGACGTGGAAGGCCTCTTCCGCCGGCGGGCTGCCCAGCCGCTCGCTCCCGCCGTAGGCGCGGCAGTCCACGTGGTTGGCGATGACGAGGCGGTTGGCCTCCAGCGCCGCGATGGCCGTCTCCAGGGCTTCGAGCACGACCGGCCGCGACACCGGGTCCAGCAGGGCCCGGGCCGCCCCGGGCAGGGCCATCGAGGCGAAGCCGCCCGAGCCACTCCACTGCGTCAGCCACGGTGGCAAGGCGCCCTCCAGCGCGGCATGGAAGCGAGGATCAATGCAGCGCAACAGCACATTCGGGCAATACGTCCCCCGGTAACGAAACGGGTTGCTGTAGGTTACCTGCCGCATGGGTCATCCCTCCCTGATCAGGAAGATGCGGTCCGTGTACACCGCCTCCACTTGCTCGGGGTTGTTCATCGGCGCGATCCAGAAGTACATGCCGCCCTTCAGGTCCTGCACTCCCAGGTCATAAGTGTGGTACTCGCCGTCCCCGGCCTGCTCCAACTGGGCCTTGAGCCCTACCACACCCTTGCGCGCGGTCGCGTCATACAGTCCCATCTCGAACGCCGGCCCGGCCTTGGTCTTCGCGTCACAGCGGGCGACGAGATAGCAGTGCCATTTGCCCAGGGCGGTCAGGTCGCCGGGGATCGGGTACTGAGTGGCCCACTGCGGATGCGTGGCGGGCATGCGCGCCGCCATCCCGTCGGAGGCCTTCGGGTCGTCCACGACGGTCACCCAGTTGCCCAGGCCATGCAGCGTGAACTCGGCCTGCTGCACATCCATCCACTGGTCGGGCTTGAGGCCCGCGGCCTCGGCCGGCGTCTTCGCCTCCTTGCCCGGCGGCGGGAACATGCCGCGCAGGATAGGCTCGTAGGTGGCAAAGGCTGCGCCCTCGCGGAAGTTCCCGACATTGAAGCTCCGGGCAGCCGCGATGAGGTCCTCCACGGCCGCGCGGGGCTCGGGCGGGCCCAGGAACCGGCCGCCCGTCATCGCCGCATAGCGCTTGAACGCCCGGTAGCGCTGCAGCCACGTGTGGTCCAGCGGCATCCGCGCCCGGCGCACGCGCGTGGTCAGCACCAGGTCACCCTCTACCCGCCGGAAGGCCTCGTCGAGCAGTTCGGTAGCCTTGTTCGCCGTCTCCAGGTCCATCCACGGCGAGGTGTCCTTCATGTAGCACGGCAGGTAGGCCCCGGACTTGGTCAGCGCGTCCTGCAGCAGTGTGATGTACTGCCCCAGCGGCTCGGCCGCCGCGCCGTAGTAGCCCTTGAGGAACTCGGCGATCAGTGCCTGTTCGTCGCGCGACGGGTCCCACATCACGTGCGCCAGCAGCCACGCCCGCAACTCGGGGAAATCGCTGCACGAGCAGCCCGCATCGCCCTGCTCGAACAGGCCGATGGCCTTGTGCTTGATGAAGAAGCGGACATCGGACGCCAGCACGCGCAGGTTCGGGTGGGGGATGATGTAGTTGGCGAAGTCGGTGACGTAGTTCCAGATGTAGAGCTGTGGGGCGATGGCGCTCCAGCCCTCGATGTCGGCGCGGAACTTCTCGTTTTGGGCGCCCTCGGCCAGCGGCTGGGCCGACGAGGCCTCAATCGAACACAGCCGCACGATCACGTTGCTGGCTGGCTTGACCAGCTTCGGGGGCTGGCGGGTGTATGTGTACGCCAGCGTCTCCACCAGCGTGCCCGGGAACTCCTTCTCGATGTCCGCGGCGACGGCATTGACGAAGCGGAGCAGGTTGCCCGCCTCCGTCCCCTCCTCCTCCAGCACGGCCTTGCACTTGGCGCACTGGCACGCTCCGTGGCAGTCGTTCTGGGCGATGGAGATCATCCCCGCCGTCGGGTCCTTGCGTAGCCACGCCAGCGCCTGCCTGGTCAGCTCTGCCCGCATCTCGTCATTAGTCAGGCAGAGCTGCGCCCCCTCGGCCACGCGCTTGCCGTTGATCTCGCTGTACCACTCGGAGTGGGCCTGGAAGTACTTCGCGGGCGGCAGGAGCTGGCTGAAGGTGTGGCACCAGCCCAGGATGCGGTAGTGGCCGCCATACTCCGCCGGCACGCGCTCGAAGTGCCCGTTGCACTTGGAGCGTGCGGCGTAGACCCCGTCGAACGCGCCCCGGTAGAAGGCCTCTCGGTACTGCAGCGCCGGGACGTACCGGGTGTTCAACTCGGGGATCGTCAGCGTCGGCTTGTGGGGGATGAACGTCTCATCGGGCCGCGAGCCCCACCACCGCACGCCCACGACGTCCTCGAGGAACGTGTACACGGCATAGAGCGTCCCGCGCGGCGGCCCGCCGAGCAGATAGAGCCGATCCCCGGCGGTCCGCAGGATGGTCCCGTCATGCTTCAGGGAGACGATGTCTTCCGCGGGGAACGCGGCCTTGAAGGCGGCGGTCTGCCCGACGACGATGAGCTTCTTCCCCGCCGGCGCCGCCCCTTCGGCGCAGATCGGCAGCTCGGCTCCCGTCGCCAGCTTCAGATGGGCCTGCAGCTCCTGCGCCGCCGTCTGCTCGGGCGCGATGGCGTCCCTGGCGGTCACGATGGCGTAGTCCGAAGCGCCGTCCTTCACGAGCGTGAGCGCCATGGCGTTCACCCCCGACATGAGTATCCCAGCAAGCGCCAGTCCCACGAGTCGCATCATACCAGCACTCCCTCTAGATAGGCGACCGCCGGGCAAGGGAAACGGCGTCCTCACCCCGCAGACTGCTGCGCAGTCTGAGCCCCTCTCCCTCGCCCGTCTTCGCCCTGCGGGCTACGGCGGACTCCGGAGAGGGGAGAACGGCCTGGGGACGACGCTCTGTGGCTTCGAGACCACAGAGTGATCGGATGGTCCCCTCTCCGGAGCGGAACGAAGTGGAGCGAGGGAGAGGGGCAGGGGTGAGGACGCCGTTGCCGTCCCGGCCCCCCTACTCCACCACCTTGAACACCCGCAGATCCTCCGCCCCCAGCGTTTCCGTCACCGTCGTCTTCCCCGCCAGGCCCCCGTCCCCAATCAGGACCGCAACGCCCTTCATCCCCTTGAGCCCGAGCCCCTTCGCATCCACCGTCAGCGTGTACGCCTGCGGCTGGTCGCTGCTGTTGAACACCGTGAAGTACACGTCCTTGCCCTTGCCCCAGCGCTCGATGTAGACCTTCGGGTTGCCGGTCGTCGCGCAGGTCAGCGGCTCCCAGCCCGCCGCCGCAATCGCCTGCGCCACGGGCAGGTACTGCTTGAACAGGTGGCGGTCGCGGTTGTAGATCTCCGGCCGCGTCCAGTACGTCGCGTCGGCGGCGTTGTGGGAGAAGAAGCTGGGCATCATGCCGTAGAAGATCGCGCGCTTCATGTACCGCTCGACCATCTCGACCGGGAAATCCTCGAACACGGTGTTCTGCAGCAGCAGGTAGGGCCGCTGGTAACACAGCGCCCGCTTGAAGTTGCAGTCCGCATCGCGCATCGGCGTCCACTTCCCGCCGTAGTGCCAGTTCGTCTCGGTTCCCATCAAGTCCAGCACGGCCGCGGGCTGGGCGAAACGGTGCAGCGCGGAGTTGGCAAAGATCATGCGCTGCTGGGCGTGCATCTGCTCGCTGACATCCTTGATGAACTCGTACGTGGCGAACATCAGCATCTCGGTCGGCAGGCCCTCGTCGGTGGTGTAGACCAACGGCACGTCGGCGGCCCGCCAGTGCTTCCGGTCGAAGTCCAACTGACTCGCGCCCATCTCCAGCGAGTCGATGTACGTGCCATCCACCCGCGCCGTGCTGACCTTCCCCGGCTCCAGTCCCCCGTTGCGCGCCAGGTTCGCGTCCTGGCCGCCCACTGTCACGGACACATCATCGAACCACACCTTCCCCGTGTGCCCGCCCCGGAACAGCAGCCACAGCGATATGCCGGTGACGGGCTTGTCCAGATTGATCGTGACGGTCTTCTGCTCCCAGTCGTGGGTGCCCACGGAGAAGCTGGCCGCATGGCCCCAGCTTGCCGACCCGTCGGCCAGCCTCAGGTCGCAGTACAGGGAGAAGTCCTTGTCTGCTGCGCCGGTCACGCCCTCGGTCTTGCACCAGGCGCTGACGCTGATCTGGCCGGGCTGCTTCTGGCCGACGGGGACGGACTGCCCCAGGCCCCGGGCTGGACCGCCGGCCGGGCGACTGACGAGCGCGGCCTGGCTCCCGCCCCGGCCCCGCCCCGGGGCGGCGTCATAGCCCTCCTCCCAGTTGCGCCACCCGCTGATGCCGCCGGCCTTCGCCCCCTCGCCCAGGCCGCTCCGGATGGAGCGCCACAGAATGTCGCCCTGGTTGATGGGGTGCTCGGGGGTGGTGGGCAGGTCCGGGTCGGGGTTGTTGATGAACAGCGCGCCATCGCACCACGGCGCGTCCTCGATGCTCATCTGCGTCGAGCCGTCGGCATGTTGCAGCGCCGAGGTCATCACTGCCGAGGCATGGGAGTTCTTGTCGGCGGCCTGCCTGGCCAGCAGGTCCATGGCCGCCTGTGGCGTGCGCGGCATGTCCTTGGGCATCGCCATCCAGTAGCTCGCCGGCTCCACGTACGTGTATGTCAGGACCCCGTGCGCCTCGTCGTAGTCGGCGTTGTTGGTGCCTTCCTTGAACGCGAAGTGGAAGTCCTCGGCGCCCTGCACGCCGGCGATGTCATCGAAGGCCATCCAGTTGCCCTCGATGGTGTTGCGCTTGGTGAACCACTGCGGGAAGGCCCGGTAGTAGCTGTCCAGCGCCCCCCGAAAGCCCGGCGCCAGCGGGCGGTACAGGATGAACGAGAAGCTCGCCTGCTGCGGGGTCTTGCTGTCCTTCGTCAGGCCGAGGTCCTCGACGGCGAACAGCTCCTGGCTCGTGGCGTCATAGCCGAAGCGGTACAGGTGGGGCGGGTCGAGCGGCGCGCCCAGCACAGTCGTGGCCTGTCCCGCTGACACGCACCCGAACGGATACAGCGACATCTTGCCGTTCGCCCCGCAGCCGACCGAGGTGCAGAAGCTATAGCTCTGCCCGGCCTCGATCGCGCGGCTGGTGCGCATGTCTTCATGCCACGTGTCGGCGTCCAGGGGCAGGCTGCAGTAGACGCTGACCCCGCGGTCCTGGCCGGTGAGGTCCGCCAGGACCCCCGTCACCCGCAGGCCCACCGTGGACCCGATCCTCAGGGGCGAGTAGTCGGCACTGATCCTCAGGCCCAACGCCTCATCGGTGGCCTCGAAGTGGGCGCCGGTCGGCGTGCGCTTCACTTCGCCCAGCGGCTGCCGGAAGTCGCTCTTGGTGCGGGCGTCGCACACGAAGAGCCCGCCGTTGCGCCTGCCGACCAGCCAGGTGCCCCACTTGGCGTCCAGCCGCAACGGCACGCTGCCGGTCAGGGCCACCGTCAGCCCGGTGCTGGACACGGGCACCACGCCGTCGCGCGGCGTCTTCGCCACCGGGATGCCGTCGAACGTCCCCGCGCCCGCCGGCAGGTCCAGCACGGAGAAGGCGAAGTCATCGAACCACGCTGTGCCGGTGTGACCGCGGAAGATGGCGTGGAAGCTGACGTCGCGAACGGGCTTCTCCGGCACGACCGTCACGCGGCGCTGCTGCCAGTCGTGCGTACCCACGGCGAAGGCCGAGATCTGCCCCCACAGCTCGGTGCCGTCCATGTACGTCAGGTCAATGTAGAGGGAGTAGTTGCTGTCGGGGGTGCCGCTGACATCCTGTGCCTTGCTCCACAGTTCCGCCGTGAAAGGGATGGGCTTGCCCTGGTTCAGTGCGACGGGGTAGGTCAGCCCCCGCTGCCCGGCGCCAGCATCGGTGATGGTGGTGCGGGCCGACACCTTCCCGCTGCGCGCGACCGTCGTGTCCACCTCATAGCCCTTGTCCCAGCGCGTCACGCCGACGATCTGTCCGCCCTCGACCTGCTCCAGGCCGCCGTTGGTGAGCACCTGCTTGCCCGAAACCGCCTCGCTGAGCGCGTGCTTGACCACGAGCGCCTTCGCTCCCGCGACAGCCGGCAGCATGAGCATGGCGACGACGCACGACAGGCACAGCACAGGGGCGAGACGGCGCATGGGGAGGGCCTCCAGATCGTGTCTTGAGGCGTGTACAGTTCCGTAGCGAGGGGAGCGCTTCCTGCGTCGGGGCAGTCGAGACTGTAGGGCGGGGGCTTGTACCCCGCCGCACCTGGGGCGAGCCCAACGGCTGGGCGGGGTACAAGCCCCCGCCCTACAGTGAAGGTTCCGACTACTGCGCTGCCGTCTCGTCTGCTGTCTCAGCCCTGTGGTTTCCCCGCACATGGCGCCAGATCCACAGGGCGATCCCCACCACCAGCACCACCCCGATGACAGCGTCGAAGCGATGGAAGTACGGCTTGAGCACCTCGATGTTCTCCCCCACCTTGACCCCGACGTACGCCAGCACCAGGCACCAGGGGAAAGATCCCAGGAGCGTGTAGAGGATGAACTTGCGCATGTCCATGCGGTTGACGCCGGCGGGGAAGGCGATGAAGGTGCGGATGACGGGCAGCAGGCGGGCGATGAAGACCGTGATGTCACCCCGGCGCTCGAACCAGCGGTCGGCCAGGTCGAGGTCGTGGTGGCTCATCAGGATGTACTTGCCGTACTTGAGGATCAGCGGCCGCCCCCCGTACATCCCCAGGTAGTACGCCGGGATGGAGCCCACGACGCACCCCATGGCCCCGAACAGCCCCACCAGCCAGATGTTGAACCGCCCCACGGTGCACAGGTACCCGGCGTAGGGCATGATGACTTCGGAGGGCAGCGGAATGCAGCAGCTCTCAATGCCCATCAGCAGCACGATCCCGCCATAGCCCATGCTGGACTCGACGTGGATGATGAACTGGCTGACGACCGCGAGGATGTGACTGACCATGGAGGCTCCGTGGGGGCGAGGTGGCGTCGCAGACAGAGCGGAGGGCTCCACAGAGCCCTCCGGCGTCAGACGACAGGTTCAGGATATACGGAACGCCGCCAGCCGGTCAAGCCTGCGGCTGGGGGCGTGAACACGGCCGATCCACCGACGGCACCTTCTCCACCTCCGCCCCGCAACTCGTGCACACCTGCGTGTCCCGGCCGATGGGTGTGCGGCACTTGGGGCAATGGATCGTCAGCTCCAGATTCGGGGCCGCGGGCTCCGGGCTGTCATCCGCCGGCTTGCGCTCGTTCATGTCATCCATGCTCGACTTCGCCTCACTCCGCGGCCCAGACGCCGCGCGTCGCCAGCCCCAGCAGCAGCGGCTTGGCCCCCAGCGTCCCGGGCACGAAGCGTATCTCGGCCACCGGCTTGTCGGGGCTGGGGTTCGTCAGCGGCGTCAGGTACGCCACCCGCTGCTGGTCGCCGACGGGCAGGGCCGTCGTCGCCATGGCCCCGTAGGCCTGGGGGAAGTCCTCGTCGGCCGCCACGGCTCGGACGTGAGTGCCGTACAGCAGCGGCAAGGCCGCCTCGGTGCCGTCTGCATACTTGAACACGATCTGCCCGATGGGCACGCCCTGCCAGTTCCCCTTCTTCTTGAACTCCTCGAGGAAGCCCTTGCGCGCGTCCGCGGGCAGGTCGGCCGCCAGTAGGGCGTACACCACCGCTAGCGGCTTGCCGACCGTGAAGCTCTTCTCCTCCGTCACCGGCTGCGCCCACGGCCGCAGGGCCATACCCGCGAGCTTCAGCGGCTGGTCGCCCGGCGCCACGTCCTCCACCGCGGCCCCCGAAGCGGCCGTGGCGGGCTGGGCCAGGCGCTGCTGGGCCAGCGGGCGCTTCTGCAGGAAGTCGGCAGCCAGCGGCACGCCGTTGGCCATCAGGTCGGGGTAGGCGTGCCAACTGTACTCCGCCGCCACGAGCTGGTTCAGATAGGAGTAGCTCAGCGCGTTCCAGCACGACTCCGTCAGCCACGGGACCTTGCTCCAGACACCCCACATGTTGCCCGCCACGAAGGCCAGGTCGGCGTTGTTGACGCCGCGCGAGTTGCACTTCCAGACGGTGAAGCCGCGCTGCTGCAGGTCGTGCAGCGACAGCGGCGCCAGCGTGGCCGACCAGTCGCACATCACGATGTCCTGGGGCAGCTTGTCCACGGTGTCGGCCAGGCTGAACGGCGGCCCGCCGTTGTGCTCCGGCAGGATCATGTCCGCCCACATCAGCATCTTGAGGTTGTGTGTCCGGGCGAAGCCGTCGAGCCAGCGGACGTGCTCGACGAACAGGTCGCGCTTGTCCAGCCCGGCGCAGCGCGGGCAGCGCTTCTCGGGGGGCAGGTTCAGCGTCTGCCACCGGATCTCGTCCAGCCCGAAGTGGAAGTACTTGGGCGTACACACCTCGATCAGCTCGGTGTAGACATCCTCCAGCACCTGCCGTATCTCCGGGTGGCGCGTGCAGAGCTGGTGCTCGTCCACATCCTCGCGCAGCTTCGGCAGGGGGATCGTCAGCCAGCCGGCATGGCCCAGCGAGTTGACGACCGGGAAGACCTCAACGCCCTGGGCACGCAGGAAATCCACCACGCGCCGGACGTCCTGCTTGCTCCACGCCGCCGGCCCGGCGATCTCCGGGTGCCGGTCGAACTTCATCCCCTGGGACACCTCCAGGCCCACGGCGTTGATCTTCTGATCCACCACGGTGCGCTGCAGGAAGTCCATGAAGAACTCCACGGACACCGGCGCATCATTGGGATAGCCCCAGCGGGTCGTGGGCAGGCCGATGTTGATGGCCCGGATGGGGAGCGAGGGCCAGTCGAGCACCGTCAGGCCCGGCACGGTGGTCTCGTCGGCACTGCCTGACACAGACAGGATGGCCTGCTTGAGCGTGATGGCCCCATTCCGCATCCCCGCCTCGTCCAACGCCGCCAGCACGATCTGCTTGTTGTCGGTGTGCAGCACATACCCCTGGGCCCGCAGCTCGGACAGGCGGTCCGTGACTTCCTCGGGTACCTGCGGCCGCTCGTAGTTCGGTGCGATGATGACCACCGCGGGCTTCAGCGCCTGCATCGCCTTGCGGTTGTACGCCACACGGCAGCCGCAGAGCGCCGCCAGGTCGGCCTTGACCCGCTCCAGCCCCACCTGCGCCACCTGCGGCTGTGACACGATGTACGCGCTCATGTCGTGCGGGAGCTTCAGCTTCGTCGGGTGCTGCTGTATGGACTTGGGCTGAGGGATGATCTGCAGGTCCGAGGGCTGCAGCCGGAGTGCCTCGAGCGCTACCGGGAAGGTGAACTGCCCGGCATAGCACAGTGTGCCCGTGGGCTCGGTGAGCCGCAGCTTCAGCCGCCCCTGGCCGGCCGCGTCCGGCGTGCCGGGCAACTGCACCCACGTCTCCTCCGTCGCGCTCTGAGCCGGCATGGTCCGCAGCAGCTCCTTGGCCTTCTTCTCGGGCCACTGGACCGTCAGACGGGCAGCCACGGTCGGCTCGAGCACGCTCTGCGGATCAAAGGTGAGGTAGTACTGCTGAGCCCGATCGGCGTAGAGCCTGGGCTCCAGCCCCGCCGGGCCGCCATTGTCCACCGAGTCCAGCGGCACCGCCCGCAGCGGCCGCTGCAGTTGCACCTGGTCTATCAGCGCCTCGTGCGTGCCCGAGGTCCCGAAGTACAGGCGCTTGAAGTGCTTCAGTTCAAAGGGCCGGCTCTCGCGGTTCCACAGCGTGTCAAACCGCAGGCAGAACCGCCGCCACTGCGTGCTGGACAGCGGCACCTGCCCGGCGTGGGTCGGCGATAGGTCGCCCACTTCGGACGCCAGGTACAGGTGCAGGTAGCTCTGCGTGCCATCGCCCTTGAGCCAAAAGCAGATCGCGTCATAGTCACCGTTGCGCCAGGGCGCGTCGTCGGCGAAGTACGGCGAGATCATGTTGCAGCCCTGCGGGATCTGCTCGTATCGGGCCCGCAGGGCCCCCTTCCCGAACTTCGCCGCCGTCGCCGGCTCCACGAAGCCCTTGCCGCCGCTCCAGGGGTTGGCGCGCCATTCGGACACGCCGTTCTCGAAATCGAAGAGGGTGAGCATCGCGGGTTCATCGGCGGCGAGGCAGGGAATCGGCAGGCAGAGGAGCAAGAGGGTCAGAGTTCGCATGGGTCCCACCCTTGTGATGATAGCGGCACTGCGACAGGTACTTCGGCGCGGAGTGTGACATGACCTCGCGAGAACGCGTCCTGACCGCGCTGGCGCGGCGGCCCACTGACCGCGTGCCACGTGACTTCTGGATCGAGCAGCCGGCCCTGCGCCGCCTGCAGGCCCACCTGGGCCTCGATGGCGAGGAGGCCGTGCGCCGGCGGCTACGCATTGACGTGCGGCACCTGCACCCAGTGTACCCGGAGGACGTACGTCTCAATGCCACCGTCTGGCAGAACTACTGGGGGGAGCGCTTCATCTGGAAGCAGACGCCCTGGGGGCCGATGCGCGAAGACCTGCCGGGGGCGCTGAGCGAGGCCGCCTCGCTGGACGACCTGGCGGCCTTCGCCTGGCCTACGCCCGACCGCTTCGACTACTCCCACCTGGCCGAGGCGGCCCGGCGGCACGACGACTACGCCCAGCTATACGGCTTCGCCGATGTCTGGCAGCGCCCGGCGCTGGTGCGCGGCTGGGAGCACATGTTCCTGGACATGGCCGCCCGCCCCGAATGGGCGCACTTCCTGTGCCGCAAGTTCACGGACTTCTACAAGGAGGACTACACCCGCGCCGCCGAGGCCACCGGCGGGCGGATAGACCTGTACCTGCTGCTCTCCGACCTGGGCAGCCAGGCCGGCCCCCTCATCTCCCTGCCGATGTTCCGCAACCTCGTCGCGCCCTACCTGCGGGAGATGGTGGACCATATCCACAGCCTCGGCGCCCGTGTGCTCTATCACAGTTGCGGCGCCATCGCGCGCTTCATCCCGGACCTCATCGCCATGGGTGTGGATGTGCTCGACCCGATCCAGCCCGTCACCGAGGAGATGCAGCCGGAGAGCCTGCAGGCCCAGTTCGGCGGGCGGATCGTGTTCCACGGGGGGATAGACATGCAGGGGGTGTTACCGTTCGGCACGCCCGAGGAGGTCCAGGCAGAGGTGCGGCGCTACGTGGCGACGCTAGGCCAGGAGGGCGGCTACCTCCTGGCCCCCACGCACCTCTTCCAGCCCGATGTCCCCCCAGAGAACATTGTGGCGATGCACGACACGGAGGTGTAGGGCCCAGCCCGCTACGCGGGCACCCCGCGACTCATCACATCTCCCCATCTCCCCATCCCACCTCATCCAATCGCTTCCATGTCCGCGTACTCGAACACCCCAGACATGGCGCGGTTGACCGTTGAGTAGCCCGCCTCTTCCGCCGCGGCGATGGGGTTGAGACCGGCGCAGATCACCAGGCCCATCCTGTCCACCCCGACCTCCGTCTCCATCAGGGGGCGGCTTTCGGCGCCGATCGCAGCTACGCCCCGCAGCCGCCAGGCCGACATGGCGTCCACCAGCCGCATCACGTGCTCGCGCGCGATGGCCGGGCAGATGCGGAAGCCCGCCCCCACCTTGCCCCGGCCGGTGGTGACCACCTGCTGCACGCTTGTCGCCTTGCCCTTGATGAACACCTCGACCGGGTCAATGGACGTGCCGCCATAGCGGATGATCTCGGTGAACCGCACCGGCTCATGGCCCGCGACCTCCACCAGGCCGCCGAACTCCGACTGGACCGGGATGCCGTGGCTGAGCAACACGCCGTTGAGCGTGACCGCCGAGACCGTACCCAGGCCCACCATGCCGCGAGGGATGGCCTGGTCGCCCAGCTTCTGGCCGGGCTGGAAGGTGGCGATGAGGTCGCTGGTGGCCCAGCGCGACAGGAACACGGGGCGCATGACCTTCATGGCGGCGTCGAACTCAGCCTGGCGGAACAGGGACAGGTTGATGACGATCTTTCCGCTTCCGGCCTCCAGATCGAACCGGGTCAGGTAGGCCAGGCGCTCGATCTTGGCAAAGGTCAGGGCTACCTGGTCGGCCACGCGGGCATTGGCCAGCTCGGCCTGCCCGGCCTCGGTCAGCTCCCGCCCGGCCCGGCCGAGGTTGCGGGTCAGACCGGCCTCGTCGAGGGCCTGCAGATGGTAGCGGATGGCGCGGTCGGTCAGCTCAATGCCATGGGCGCCAAGCTGGCGGGAGATGAGGCCGGCGCCGACGGGACCGCCGTGCTCACCGAGGATTCTGAGTATGGCGAATTCCTTCCGGCCAATTTCCGGCAATGAGCCCACCCTTTCAGCCCCTATGGGCGACTGTTCTTCCGTTTATGCGGAAGCGAATGCCGAACACAAGTGTTTCAGGATTGTTTCGCGGGCCGATTTTGCCGCTGATTTGCCCTTGTAACGGGGCGACAGGGGGATTATAGTACGGAACCATTCTTCCGGCAACTGGCTTCCGTCAAAGAGAACCCAAACATGGCCAACATGCACCGACTCCCTCCCTTCAAGATCCCGGCCGCTTGCGGCACGTGCGGCATTCTCGACCGCACCGGCGCCTGCTTCTCCGGCGCTGATGTCGTCCGCGGCATGGCGAACATGCACGAGCGCGGCAACGGCCTGGGCGCCGGCTTCGTCGCCTACGGCATCTATCCCGACCACGCCGACGACTACTGCCTGCACCTGATGTGCGCCGGCACGACCGGCCTGCAGCGCGCCCGCGACTACCTCGGCAGCGTCCTGACCATCGTCCACGATGAGCCCATTCCGACGCAGACCACCCCGACCATCACTGACGAGCCCGTGCTGTGGCGCTTCTTCGTCCAGCCCAACGCCGACAAGCTCGGCACGCCCGGTGAGCAGGACTATGTGGTCGCCTGTGTGATGACCCTCAACCGCGACGTCGAGGGCGCCTACGTCGCCTCCAGCGGCAAGAACATGGGCATCTTCAAGGGTGTCGGCTACCCCGAGCCCATCGCCGACTTCTACCTGATCCCCGAGTACCAGGGTTACCTGTGGGTCTCCCACACCCGCTTCCCGACCAACACGGGCGGCTGGTGGGGCGGCGCGCATCCCTTCGGCCTGCTCGAATGGTCCATCGTCCACAACGGTGAGCTGTCCAGCTACGGGGTCAACAAGCGCTACGTGAAGTCCTTCGGCTACGAGTGCACGCTGATGACGGACTCGGAAGTCATCAGCTACATGCTCGACTTGCTGTGCCGAAAGCACAAGCTGTCCATCGAGATGGCCGCCCTGGCGATGGCCGCCCCGGAATGGGACGAGATTGACGAAGAGCCCGACCCGCAGCGCAAGGCCCTGTTGACGGCGATGCGCCAGACGTACCCGGGCGCGCTGCTCAACGGCCCGTTTGGGGTCATCGCCGGCCACAACGGCGGCATGTTCGGGATGAGCGACCGGCTCAAGCTGCGTCCGCTGGCCGCGGCGACCAAGGGCGACCGCGCGTATATCGCCAGCGAGGAAGCCGCGATCTGGGCCGTGGACGGCCAGCCCGACGAGGCCTGGCCCATAGACGCCGGCACGCCGGTGCGGTTCGATCTGAACTAGACGAGAGGGGTCTGTCCCCGGAGGAGCGGCACAGCCGATCCGCAGGGGGCTGACCCCGAACGAGAAGCCCAAGGGGTCAGCCCCCTTGGAGTTCGCTGCGCGAACTCACGGGGACAGACCCCACCCAGCGGAGTAACACATCATGCCCCTCTCTCTCATAGGCGGAGAATTCATCGTCAAGCGCGACCCGGACCTGTGCATCGAGTGCGGCGTGTGCACCCGCCAGTGCTCCTACGATGCGCAGAAGATTGACCCCGACGACGGCGCGATCAGCACCGACTGCAGCAAGTGCGTCGGCTGCCTGCGCTGCGCGACGCTGTGCCCGACGGGCGCGCTGACCATCACCGAGCGGGCGCTGACCGGTCGCACGCACCCCAACTGGACCTACGGCGCCCAGCGCGCTCTGCAGCGCCAGGCCGAGACCGGCGGCATGCTGCTCACCGGCATGGGCAGCGACAAGCCCCACCGCAGCTACTGGGACAAGCTCCTCATCAACGCCTCGCAGGTCACGAACCCCTCGATTGACCCCCTGCGCGAGCCGATGGAGCTGCGGACGTTCCTGGGCGCCAAGCCCGACGAACTGGAGTTCGACGACGCCGGCAACCTCGTCACCGAGATGAGCCCGCAGCTCGACCTGCTCGTGCCGATCATGTTCTCGGCCATGTCGTATGGCTCGATCAGCTTCAACACCTGCATCTCCCTGGCCCGCGCCGCGAAGGCCGCCGGGACATACTTCAACACCGGGGAGGGCGGGCTGCACCGCGACCTGTACCCCTTCGCCGACCGCGCCATCGTACAGGTGGCGTCGGGGCGCTTCGGCGTGACGCCGGAGTACCTGCAGGCCGGGGCGGCCGTGGAGATCAAGATCGGCCAGGGCGCCAAGCCCGGCATCGGCGGCCATCTGCCCGGCGAGAAAGTCACGGCCGAGATCTCCGCCACGCGCATGATCCCCATCGGCTCGGACGCCATCTCGCCCGCGCCGCACCACGACATCTACTCCATCGAGGACCTCAAGCAGCTCATCTATGCCCTCAAAGAAGCCACCGAGTACAAGAAGCCGGTCTCGGTGAAGATCGCCGCGGTGAACAACGTCGTGCCGATTGCCTCGGGCGCCGTGCGTGCCGGGGCCGATATCGTGGCCATTGACGGCCTGATGGGCGGCTCGGGCGCGACGCCGACGGTTATCCGCGATAACGTGGGCATTCCCATCGAGTTCGCCATCGCGGCGGTGGACAGCCGCCTGCGCACCGAGGGCATCCGTAACCGCGCCTCGCTGGTCGCCGCCGGCGGCTTCCGCAACAGCGCCGACATCATCAAGGCCATCGCCCTGGGCGCCGACGCCGTCTACATCGGCACCTCGGCCCTGATCGCTCTGGGCTGCCACATGTGCCAGAAGAGCTACACCGGCAAGTGCACCTGGGGGATCGCCACCCAGGACCCGTACCTGACCAAGCGCCTGAACCCCGAGATCGGCACGAAGCGGCTGACGAACCTGCTGCGGGCCTGGTCGCTGGAGATGAAGGAGATGCTGGGCGGGATGGGCATGAACAGCATTGACAGCCTGCGCGGCAACCGCGAGATGCTCCGCGGTGTGGGCCTGACCAAGGAAGAGATGGACATACTCGAAGTCGAGCCGGCGGGACGGTAGGTGTGGGAGCGCGGGCTTTCCAGCCCGCGCCGCCGGCGGCGGGCTGGAAAGCCCGCGCTCCAGAGGACAACCATGAAACGCATCTATGCCAAAGAAGACGTCTGCATCGGCTGCCGCCTGTGCGAGATCTACTGCATCTTCGAGCACTCCGGCCACCAGACCCTCGTCAAGGCCTTCTCGGACCGCGAGGGCCTGCCCGAGCCGGCGGTGCGCGTCGAGGAAGACGGGGCCATCTCGTTCGCGCTCCAGTGCCGCCACTGTGAGGACGCGCCCTGCCTGGCCGCCTGCATCGCCGGGGCCATGACCCGCGACCCGCAGACCGGCGCCGTCAAGCACGACGAGGAGAAGTGTGTCGGCTGCTGGAGCTGCATCATGGTCTGCCCGTTCGGGGCCATCCGCACCAACATGGAGACCCACAAGGTCGGCAGCAAGTGCGACCTGTGCGCCGGCAAGGACACCCCCGCCTGCGTGGCCCACTGCCCGAATGAGGCGCTGGTGTACGAGTAGGGATTGGGGATTCGGGATTCGAGGCCGGGGTAGGTGCCGTCAGCGCCGGAGGCGCGGCTCAAGCTAGGCGGGGGCGGAAGCCCCCGTCAGCCGGGAACCTCCCTTTCTTCTTGGTGTGGCGGGCGGGCCGCCCGCCCTACTAATCGAGGCATCGGACATGAGCGAAAAACGTTACGACTATCTCATCCTGGGCAACTCGACCGCGGCCGTGGCGGCTGTTGAGGCCATCCGGTCGGCGGATGCCGACGGCACGCTGGCCGTCGTGTCCGACCAGCCCAACCACGTCTACAGCCCGCCGCTCATCACGTACGTGCTGAGCGGCAAGATCGCCGAGGATAAGCTCTACACCCGCTCGCGCGATTTCTACGAGCAGCTCAGCGCGGACACGTACTTCGGCGTCCCGGTGACGCAGGTCAAGCCTGAGGCGCACCAGGTCGTTCTGGCCTCGGGCGCGACACTGGGCTATGGCAAGCTCCTGCTGGCCACCGGCGGCACGCCCATCGTCCCGCCGCTGCCCGGCGTCGAGCTGCAGGGCGTCTTCACCTTCACCCGCCATGACGACATGGTCCGCGTGCGGGAGTTCATCCAGGGCAACCGCGTGGCCCAGGCCGTCGTCATCGGCGGCGGTATGATCGGCGTGAAGGTCGCCGAGGCCTTCGCCGCCCTGGGCCTGGAGACCACCATCGTTGAGTTGGTGGATCGCGTCCTGGCCCAGGCGCTGGATGAGACGGGCTCCGCGATGGCCAAGCGCGCCCTGGAAGCCGCCGGCGTCCGCGTCCTGACCGGCTCGGGCGTGACCAGCATCGGCGGCAGCGACGGCAAAGTCCAGAGTGTGACGCTCGACAGCGGCTCGCGGCTGCCGGCGCAGATCGTCGTGGTGGCCGTCGGCGTGCGGCCGAACGTGCAGTTGGCCCACGAGGCCGGCCTGTCGGTCAATCGCGGGGTGCTGGTGGATGACCACCTGCGCACCAGCGCGGCGGATGTCTACGCGGCCGGCGACGTGGCCGAGGCGTATGACCCGCTCATCGGCGAGGCGCGGCCGATTGCCATCTGGCCGGCGGCGTCGCTGCAGGGCGAGGCCGCGGGCCTGAACATGGCGGGCCAGGACGCCGCCTATGACGGCAGCATCCCGATGAACTCGATCCAGGTGTGCGGCCTGCCCACGATCTCGGTGGGCCTCATCGCCCCGCCGGACGGCTGTGAGACGCTCGAGTACCGCTCCCCCGACGGCAAGAGCTACCGCCGCATGCTCATCGTCGGCGACCGCATCGTCGGCGCGATCTTTGTGGGCGACATAGACCGAGCCGGCATCATCACCGGGCTCATCCGGGGCGCGATTGATGTCAGCAGCTTCCGCGAGAAGCTGATCCAGCGCGACCTGGGCCTGCTGTCGCTGCCCAAGCAGTACCGCAGGCACATCGTCAGCGGGCCGGGGATTGAAGTATAAGGCAGAAGGATGAAGGCAGAAGGATGAAGATCGACGCCGCCAACCTGCACTATCGCGAACTCAATGAGCGGATCAAGGCAGCCGTGGCCGCCGGCGAGACGCAGTTCGACCTCGTCAATGTCTGCGGTCACCGCTACCTGGGCTGCGGCATCCACTCGGTGATCACCGTCAACGTGGACGGCATCCCGGGCAATGACCTGGGCGCCTTCATGGGCGGCCCCAAGCTGTACTGCTCGGGCAACGCCCAGGACGGCATCGCCAACACCATGGATGACGGGCTCGTCGTCGTGCCCGGCCACGCGGGCGATGTGATGGGCTACTCCATGCGCGGGGGCAGCGTCTACGTGCGCGGCAACGCCGGCTACCGCATCGGCATCCACATGAAGTCGTACGAGGGCAAGGAGCCCACAGTCATCATCGGCGGGCGCGTGCGGGACTTCTGCGGGGAGTACCTGGCGGGCGGCAAGCTCGTCATTCTCGGCCTGGACCTGCCGCCCGGCGAGCCGGTCGTGGGCCGCTACTGCGCTACCGGCATGCACGGCGGCACGCTCTACGTGCGCGGGGAAGTCCCCGCTGCCCGCGTCCGCGCCGGCATCTCCATTGATGAGGCCGACGACGAGGACAAGGCCGTGCTGCGCGACCTGCTGGCGCCGTACTGCAAGCAGTTCGGGCTGGCGCTGGACGAGATCGCCAACGCTCCCTTCACCCGCCTGACAGCCCGCACCAGCCGTCCGTACGGCCAGTTGTACGCGTATTAGGGGCTGGGGGTTGGGGATTAGGCATTGGGGATTGGGGACTGAAGTAGAGTCACGGGGTGTCCGCCGTAGCCGCAGGCGCAGGCGGACGGGGCCCCGTGACTTTCGCTATCAACGAGGCGATCGTGGGGCCCGGCCCGCTGCGCGGGCACCCCACGACTCCATCTCCAGGGCGTTCCACAGGCCTGCGCGCGTGAGGACACGCGCGCCCACGCGACGCCCCCGCTGTTGCGACGCCCCCGGCGGGGTCCCTGTCGCCTGCGGCGACACCCCGCCCTGTTCGTCCGCCATCCCGCCAAACCGCCATCCCGCCAACCCCCC
>JAJFUB010000047.1 GCA_021372615.1 bacterium
CGCCGGCCTGGAAGAGGCCGCGGCCCTCGTCATCGCCGCCGCCAACAAGGCCACCATCCCCGTGGCCCTGCACCTGGACCATGGCACCAGCTACGAGCAGAACGTCCAGTGCCTGCGCGCCGGCTTCACCTCGCTGATGTACGACGGCTCCAAGGAGAAGTTCGAGGACAACATCGCCAACAGCGCCGAGATCGCCCGCATGACTCATGCCTGCGGCATTCCCCTGGAGTGCGAGCTGGGCCTGATCCCCAAGATCGAGGACTACCTGACCGAAGAGCAGATGGCCCCGTGCAAGAGCGGCGAGGTGGAGTGCGTCCTGGACCTGATGAGCGAAGCCGAAGTCGCCAAGCTCTATGAGAACAGCACCGACCCCGACCAGGCCGCCGACTTCCGCGACCGCACCAAGTGCGACGCGCTGGCCGTCGCCATCGGCGCCATCCACGGCATGACCGGCCGCGGCAGCAAGCTCAACTTCGACTTGCTGCAGACGCTCATGGACAAGGTCGGCCTGCCGTTCGTCCTGCACGCCGCCTCGGGCATCCCGCTGGACCAGATGCAGAAGGCGTGCGCCATGGGCGTGTGCAAGGTCAACGTCGCCACCCGCATCAGCATGGCGCTGATCCAGGGCACCGCGGAGCGCCTGGCCGAGAACCCCGACCAGAAGGACTTCCGCAAGGTGTTCGACAAGGGCATGGTGCGTGTGAAGGAAGTCGTGGACGAGTACGTGGACCTGTTTGGCTGCGCCGGCAAGGCCGGCAAGGGCTGGTACCTGGGGCCGCAAAACGTGGCCATCACCAAGGAGTCGCCCGAGTAGGCAAGTAGCGCGCCAACGCTCGGTACAAACCGGGGCCGCCACAGATGTGGCGGCCCCGTTGCGTGTGTGGGTGCGGTTGACAGGCAGAGGAGCCCACCCTATCATTGGCCAGGCAGTTCCCGACTGCCTCCGTAGCACATCTGACAGGGTGGTGACCGTGATGAGCATGGACGCGCCTCCCCCGCCCGCACCTCAGCCCCCGCCGCCCGCCGCCATACCTCCGCCCGTGGCGCCGCCCCCGCCCGTGACCGGGCCCCCCAGTAACCTCGTCCTGGCCGCTCTCGGCTACCCGATCTGGATCTGCGCCCTGGTGGCTGTCCTGATCGAGAAGAATGACCGCGAGGTGAGATTCCACGCCTGGAACGGTCTCTTCTGGGGGCTGGGTTACGTCGTGGTGACGGCCGCGCTGGTCATCGTAAGCATCGCGCTGCACGGCATCCCCGGCGTGGGCGGGCTCATCCGGATGGCGATCAAACTGCTGCCTGTCGCATACCTGGTGTTCTCCATCATCTTCGCCGTGAACGCCTACAACCGCAAGCCGGTAAACATCCCAGTGATCACGGACATGGCCCGCAAGCAGGCGGGGCTGTAGCGCCCCACCACCGCCAGAACAGCGAAGGACCTCCCGGCCGGGAGGTCCTTCGTGGTTCTCAGGAGGGCAAGTGCAGCGGCGGGCGGGGTCTCTACATGCTCCAGCCCCTGGCCGCCAGCCAGCCGCCGCCGGTGTACAGCGCCGTCGGCTGCTTGACCCACTTGGCATGCCCGTCGGCCAGACCGAAGTTCGCGCCGCCGTTGTGGACTTCGATGAAGTCGCCCTCGCTGCGGATGGACCAGGCCCCCAGCGTGTTCAGATAGCCAGCGGCGGGGATGTCTACCAGCAGCACGGTGTTGGCCGGGCTGGTGATCTGACCCAGCGAGTGCGGCGCGGGTGGCGTCTGGGGGGAGCCGCTGCTGTTGTGCGTCCCGCCGCGGTAGGCGTTGTAGCGGTAGTTGCGGGTCCCGCCAGCCGCTGACGGGCAGCGGAAGATCTGGTCGTTCTTGACGTACGGCGTGATCCGGGCATCCCAGTACGGCGCGATCGGGTAGCCGCTGGCCAACGGGTGCGTCCCGTCCAACGGCAGCCGCTCGTCGTAGTCCTGTGCGTACTGCAAGATGGCCAGACCCAACTGCTTGACGTTGCTCAAGCAGCTCGTTTGTCGCGCCTTCTCGCGGGCCTTGGCGAAGACCGGAAACAGGATGGCCGCCAGGATGGCGATGATGGCGATGACGACCAGCAACTCGATGAGCGTAAAGCCACGTCTCATATGGCACCTCCTGCGGATATGGACAAGCTTCCGTACACTCATCCAGATTCGACGCGGACCGCGACGACCCCTGCCGCTATTCCGGGAGGCCCAGCGCAGCTTTCAGGTACGGAGCCGTGGCGGAGCGCCGGCAGGCGGCCACCTCCTCCGGCCTTCCCGCCGCCACCAGCTCCCCGCCCCGGTCCCCGCCGCCGGGCCCCAGGTCAATCACGTAGTCGGCGCTCTTGATGACATCGAGGTTGTGCTCGATGATGACCACGCTGTGCCCGTTGTCCACCAGGCGGCTGAGCACCGCGAGCAGTTGCTTGACATCGGCCACGTGTAGGCCCGTCGTGGGCTCATCGAGCAGGTAGAGTGTGTGGTCGCGCACCGGGCGAGCCAGCTCGCGCGCGAGCTTGACCCGCTGCGCCTCGCCGCCCGACAGCGTCGGCGCGGACTGGCCCATGGGCAGATACCCCAGGCCCACGTCGCACAACACCTGCAGCCGCCGGGCCAGCCGGGGGATGGCCGCGAACAGCTCGCGCGCCTGCGCGATGGTCATGCCCAGGACCTCGGCGATGTTGCGACCCCGGTAGCGGACAGCGAGCGTCTCGGGGTTGTAGCGCGCCCCGTTGCAGGTCTCGCACGTGACCCACACATCCGGCAGGAAGTGCATCTGCACGCAGCGGCTGCCCATGCCCTGGCAGACCTCGCAGCGCCCCCCCTTCATGTTGAAGGAGAACCGGCCGGGCCGGAAGCCGCGCAGCTTCGCCTCGGGCAGCGAAGCGAACACCTCGCGGATGATGTCGAAGGCCCCGACATAGCTGCACGGGTTCGAGCGGGGCGTGCCGCCGATGGGCGTCTGGTCTATGTTGATGACCTTGTCAATCTGCTCCAGCCCCTGCAGCTCCTCATGCGCTCCCGGCGTCCCCGCGCCGTCGGTGCCGTAGCTGCGGGCAATGGCGCGAAAGAGCACGTCATCCACGAGGGTGCTCTTGCCTGAGCCGGAGGGGCCCGTAACGCAGGTCATCACCCCGAGGGGGATGGAGACCGTCACGCGCTTGAGGTTGTGCTCCCGCGCGCCGACGATGGTGAGCCAGCCCTCTCCTCCGCAGTCGCGGTCGGTGAGCGCTCCCACGCCTGTCCCGGTGTGGGTGGGGTCACCGACCCCGACGCCGTCCGCTCCGGGCAACCCCCGCCGCCGCTCCGGCACCTCCACCCGCAGCTTCCCGGCCAGGAACTGCCCCGTCACCGACTCCCTGCACCGCGCCACCTGCTTCGGCGTCCCCGCGGCCACGACCCGTCCGCCTGCCGGTCCGGCGCCCGGGCCGATGTCAATGATGTGATCGGCGACTGCCAGCGTCTGGGGATCGTGCTCGACGACGACGAGCGTGTTGCCCTCATCGCGCAGCGCCTTGAGTGCTGTCAGCATCCGGTCATTGTCCGCCGGGTGAACACCCACGGTGGGCTCATCGAGCACGTACATCACGCCAGTGAGGCCGCAGCCGAGCTGTCCAGCGAGCTTCACGCGCTGGGCCTCGCCGCCCGAGAGGGTCGGGGCCGTGCGGGCCAGGGTGAGGTAGTCCAGGCCGACCTCGTTGAGGAAACGGAGCCGTCCCCGGATCTCCGGGATGATCTCCTGCGCCTTCGGGCGCTCGCGCGGGGTGAGCCTGAAGTCGTCGAAGAACGCAGCGCACTCGCGCAGCGGCAGGTTACACAGATCGAGGATCGTCATCCCGCGCAGGCGCACGTGGGCCGCCTCGGGGCGGATGCGCGCGCCGTGACAGGCCGGGCAGACGGCCTCGGGGTCGCCCCACGGGAAGCCCAGACCGTAACAGGCCTTGCACCAGCCGTCGTAGTGGTTGAAGGAGAAGCTGCGCGGCGTGACGGGCTGGTAGCTCGCCCCGCAGGCGAGGCAGGAGTGGAGCTTGGAGAAGCGGCGCTCCTGCGCTGTCGAAACGGCGTCCCCCCCCCGTCCCCCCCCTGAAGGGGGGGGTGAGTCCGTTCCCCCTCCCTTCAGGGAGGGGGTAGGGGGTAGGCCGCCGTCGCTCGGTCCCTTTAGGGAGGGGGTAGGGGGTAGGCCGCCGTTGCCGGTCGCCACCACAATCTCTGTCGCCAACCGGAACGCCGCCTCAACGGCCTCGGCCAGGCGCGAGCGCTGCCGCGGGCCGATGGTCACGCGATCCACGACCACCTCCACGGCATGCCTGCGGCGGCGGCTGAGCTGGGCCTCGATCGGCAGGCGCTGCACCTCGCCATCAATCCGCACGCGCTGCCAGCCCTCGCGGCGCAGGCGCTCCAGCAGCGTCCCGTACTCCTCGTTGCCCTGCGGCTCGACGGGCGCGCACAGGAGGGCCTGCCGCCCGTCGGCCTCGGTCAGGATAGCGTCCACGATCTGGCTGATCGTCATGGCCCCGACTTCGGCCCCACAGGCGGGGCAATGCGGCTGTCCACAGCGGGCGAACAGCACGCGCAGGTAGTCGTAGATCTCCGTCGTGGTGCCGACGGTGGAGCGGGGCGAGTAGCCGCGCCCGGACTGGTCAATGGCGATGGCCGGCGGCAGCCCGGCGATGCGGTCCACCTTGGGCTTGGGCATCTGGTCCACGAACTGCCGCGCGTACGAGGACAGCGACTCCACGAAGCGGCGCTGACCCTCGGCATAGAGCGTGTCGAGCGCCAGTGAGGTCTTGCCCGAGCCGCTCACCCCGGAGATGACCGTCAGCTTGCGGCGAGGGATCTCCACCTCGACGTTGCGGAGGTTGTGCTCCCGCGCGCCGCGGACGAGGAGGGAGTTCCTGCGCCTGTGGGAGCGGTCACCGACCGCGACTGTCGGGGTCGGTGACCCCTCCCACAGGGGAGCGTCCTCTCTCCTCCCTAGCACCTCCCGCAACATCAGCGCGGTCGGGGTCGGTGACCCCTCCCACAGGCCTTCGTGCGCGACGTGCTCCGGCGTGCCCTGGGCCACGATCAGGCCGCCGTTCGCCCCGCCCTCGGGGCCCATGTCAATCACGTGGTCGGCTGTCTTGATGACATCCGGGTGGTGCTCGACCACGAGCACGGTGTTGCCCTCGTTCACGAAGCGGTGCAGGACATCCAGGAGCTGCTGCACATCGTGGAAGTGCAGGCCGGTGGTGGGCTCGTCGAGGATATACAGCGTGTGACCGGTGCGCGGCCGCGCCAGCTCCTTGGCCAGCTTCACGCGCTGGGCCTCGCCGCCGGAGATGGTCGTGGCTGGCTGGCCGAGGCGGATGTAGCCGAGGCCGACATCCACCAGCGTCTGCAGGATCTGGCTGATCTTGGGCTGATTGGCGAAGTGCGCCAGGGCGTCGCCGACCTCCAGGTCCAGCACCTCGGCGATGGTCTTGCCCCGGTAGGCGACCTCGAGCGTCTCGCGGTCGAAGCGCCGGCCCTCGCAGACCTCGCACGTGACCCAGACGTCGGCCATGAAGTCGGATTCGAGCTTGAGCGCCCCGTGGCCCTCGCAGGCACTGCAGCGGCCCTCGGGGACATTGAACGAGAAGCGCCCGGGCTTGTAGCCGCGCCGCTGCGCCTCGGGCAGCTGCGCGTACAGGTCGCGGATGTGGGTGAGCACGCCGGTGTAGGTGGCGGGGTTGCTGCGCGGGGTGCGGCCGATGGGGTCCTGGTCAATCAGGATGACCTTGTCGAGGTGCTCGAGCCCCTCCAGGCGGTCGTAGTCACCCGGCTCGCCTTCCGCGCGCATCAGCTCCCGCGCCAGGGCCGGGTAGAGCGTGTCTGTCACGAGCGAGCTCTTGCCCGAACCGGAGACGCCGGTGACGCAGATGAAGCGCTGCAGCGGCAGCTCGACGGTCAGGTCGCGCAGGTTGTTGTGGCGGGCGCCGACCAGACGGAGTCTCTGCCCGTTGCCGTTCCGACGCGCGGCCGGGATGGGGATGCTCAGATGGCCGGACAGGTAGCGGCCGGTGAGTGAGTCACGGCTGCGGGCGATCTGTGTCGGCGTGCCGACCGCCACGACGCGCCCGCCCTTCTCCCCGGCGCCGGGGCCGAAGTCCACGACCCGGTCGGCCGCGCGGATCGTCTGCTCGTCATGCTCGACCACGACGACCGTGTTGCCCAGGTCGCGCAGGCGCAGCAGCGAGTCGAGGAGCTTGCCCTGGTCGGCATGGTGCAGGCCGATGGAGGGCTCGTCGAGGATGTAGAGCACATCCACCAGCCCGCTGCCCACCTGTGAGGCCAGGCGGATGCGCTGGGATTCGCCACCGGAGAGCGAGGGCGCGCCGCGGTCGAGCGTGAGGTAGTGCAGCCCCACGTAGCTCAGGAAGGAGAGCCGGTCGCGGATCTCCTTGAGCGCGTCCTCGGCGATGAGCGCCTCGGCATCGGACAGCACGAGGTCGTCGAAGAAGCCCTTCGCGGTCGCGATGTCCAGGGCGGCCACGTCGGCGATGGACTTGCCGCCCACAGTGATGGCGAGGCTCTCGGGCTTGAGGCGCTGGCCGTGGCACACGGGGCAGGCCCGGGTGCGCATGGCCGCCTCGAAGTGCTTCAGGATGGAGCGCGCCTTGATCTGCCGGTAGCGCCCCTCCAACTCCCACATCAGACCCTTGAAGACGCCGACGTGGCGCCACGACCAGTTGCTGCGCGGGTTGTAGAACTTGAACTCGATCTTCTCGTCGCCCGACCCGTACAGCAGGAGGCGCCGGTGCTCCGCGGACAGGTCGCGCCACGGGGTGGTGATGTCGAAGCCGTAGTGGCGGCCGATGCTTTCGAACCACTGCCGTCGCCAGTTGCTGCGCAGCGACTGCATCGCGGGGATGGCCCCCGTCACCAGCGAGAGGCTGTCATCGGGCACGAGCAGCTCGGGCACAAGCTGTTTGTCCACGCCCAGGCCGTTGCAGGCCGGGCACATGCCACGCGGGGTGTTGAAGGAGAAGTCGGCGTGCGTCGGCTCCTCGAAGCTGAGGTTGCACTTGGCGCAGGCGTAGCGGGTGGAGAGCAGCAGGTCCTCCGCCTCGGGGCGGGTGATGATGACGCGGCCCTCGGCCAGGCGGCAGGCCTCATCCACGGCCTCGGCCACGCGCGAGCGGATGTCAGGCCCAATGGTGACACGATCCAGCACCAGCTCGATGTCGTGGCGGCGGTAGCGGCTCAGGGCGGGCGGGTCGTCGAGGCGGATCTCCTGCCCATCCACGCGCGCCCGCAGGTAGCCGCGCTTGAGGAAGTCCTCGAACAGGTCGCGGAACTCACCCTTGCGGCCGGTTACAAGCGGCGCAAGGATCTGCACCCTCTCCCCGGCGGGCAGGCTGAGCACCCGGCCGATGATCGTCTCGCGGGTCTGGCTGCCGATCTCCCGGCCGCACTGCGGGCAGTGCCGCCGCCCGATGGCGGCATACAGCACGCGCAGGTGATCGTAGACCTCGGTGACAGTGGCCACGGTGGAGCGGGGGTTGTGGCTGCGCGCGCCCTGGTCAATGGCAATGGCCGGGGCCAACCCCTCGATGTGCCCGACGGCTGGTTTGCCCATCTGTTGGAGGAACTGCCGGGCATAGGTGGAAAGGGACTCGACGTAGCGCCGCTGCCCCTCGGCAAACAGCGTGTCGAAGGCGAGCGAGGATTTGCCGGAGCCGCTCACGCCGGTGAAGACGATGAGGGAGTTCTTGGGGAGCGTCAAGTCCACGTCCCGGAGATTATGCTCGTGGGCGTGGCGGATGGTGATGTGATCGGACACGGCGAGATGTGCTCCTGTCGGCCAGAGGGACACGGGGATTCTATTAGAACGGATGTTCTAAGTCAACCGCGTCCTGGGCGTGGGCGCTTGTGTGTCGTGCAGTTCGCCTGGGCGGAGTCCCTGGCGCCTGAGGACGCGGCTTCTGGAGGATCCAGTCCAAGTCCGCAAGGAGGGCACGCGCATGGGCATCAAGAGGATGTTCCGTCTGGTGCTGGTGGCTGAACTCACGTTCTTCGTCTTGACTGTCGTCGCCTGGTGGCTGCTGAAGTCGACGCTCCCGTCGGACCTGCAGGCCTACCAGGATCGCTGGCTACAGAGCAGCAACACCGCCGGAGACGCAGTTGCCGGACTGAGCTTGCTGCTCTACCTGTGCGGATGGGTCGGCGTGCTGAGGCTGCGACCGGTGGGAAGGACGCTGTATCTGGCCGGGCATGTGCTGATGCTGCTGGTCACGCCCTTCACAGGCCCCACGGTCCTGAACGCTTGGGCCAGCTTCTGTGCGGGCGTGAGCGGCCTGTGCGGGGGCATGGCGTTGGCCATGGCGTACTTCTCGGAGATCCGACAGGACTTCGCGCCAGCTGGCAGTCCCGACCTCCCGGCGCCGGCATAGACCAAGCCGGCCTGGCGCCTCGCACGTGGGGCCCGCCTCGACCGTCGCCTCTGGAGTCAACACTGGATAACATCGTTTCGTTTCCGTCCGCCCCCAAGGAGGAGCAATGTCCATGCAACCCGTGAAGTACGGCGTCATCGGCTGTGGCGTGATCGGGCCGACGCACATGAAGCCCGCCGCCACGACCGACATTCTCGACCTCGTGGCCGTGGCCGATCTCATCCCCGAGCGCGCCCAGAAGGCGGCCGAGACCTACAACGTGCCGAAGGTCTATGGCCCCGGCCTCGATCTCATCGCCGACCCGGAGATCGAGCTGGTCGTGCTGGCCATGCCGACCTGCCACCGCAAGGAGCTGGCCCTGGCGGCCTTCGCAGCCGGCAAGCATGTCCTGACCGAGAAGCCGGTGGCGATGAATGCGGGCGACGTCGAGGACCTCATCGCCGCGCGCGGGAGCCTCAAAGCCGCGTGCTGCTCTTCCCGCTACCGGTTCATCACCCACCACCAGGTCGCGGCGGACTTCATCGCCTCGGGGAAGCTTGGCGAGCTGCGCGAGGTCTACATGCGCTCCGCCTTCCCCGCCGGCCCGGCCCCCACTGAGCCGCGCCCCGAGTGGCGCCTGAAGCGGCACCTCAACGGCGGTGGCTTCCTGATGAACTGGGGTTGCTATGACCTCGACTACCTCATGGGCCTGACTGGCTGGCAGCTCAAGCCCGAGAAGTGCTTCGCCCAGACGTGGCAGATCCCGTCCCACATCGCCTGGCACATTCCCGAGGGCAGCGACGCCGAGACGCAGTACACGGCGCTGATCCGCTGCGCGGGCGGGACGATTCTGTCGGTCGAGCGCGGGGAGTACATGCCGCTGGCCAGCGAGAGCGCGTGGCAGATCATCGGCACGCAGGGCTCGCTGCGGCTGACGATGACCGCCGTCACGGCCTCCGGCCCCAAGGCCTCGGCCGGCGCCTCGAACTGGAAGCAGATCCTCTACGATGAACTGACCGAGGACCAAGGTACGGTCTCGACAGTGCTGTGGGAGGGGGAGGAGGACCTGGCGATGGTCAGTGCCGGTCCGGTGACGGATCTGGCGCGGGCCATCCGCGAAGATCGCGACCCGAAGACGACGCTGGAGAAGGCGCTGGTGGTGCAGAAGATCACGGACGCGATCTATGCGTCCGCGGCGGCGGGAGACGCCGTAGCCGTGTAGGGACGGGGTACAGGGCCGCCGCGCAGTGGCGCGATTCACCGCGCCCGTCCCTTGTCTGCCACCCGAAGGAGATCAACTCATGAGGCACTTGGCTCTGCTACTCGCTGCGTTCCTGGTCGGGTCCTGCGCCGTGGCGCAGGACGTGGCCGAACTGGAGGGGGATCACAACCCCAACCCGGTCTTCGCCACGCCGCACACGGACTGGGCCAGCCCGTATGCCCTCGGGAAGACCCGCGTGCTGTACTTCTGCCGCGGCCATGGCTGCGACCCGCGCGAGGCCATCGAGCTCAAGCAGCGGTTCGACCTGGACCTGCAGATGGTCTTCTGGGGCCGCATCGTGGACAGCACCAACGAGGGCTGGCACGGGGCCGAGAACGGCATCCGTCGCATGTCCCGCCTGCTCACCCAGAAGTGGGACTGCTTCGTCTTCATGGATGTCGCCCCCGAGAAGATGCCGGTGGAGCAGCAGTTCCCGCTGGTGAAGGCCCTCACGCAGGGGGCCGGGCTGGTGCTGCTGGGGACGGACGACAAGCGGATCCTCAAGGACAAGAACAAGCTGGCAGACCTGCCGGCGTTCCTGGCCGACGTTCCCGCGGTGGAGGCCTTCACGATCAAGAACGGGCGCGGTGTGCGCCTGCCGAAGCGGCCGGGCATTGACTACCGCCCGGGGTGGGAAGTGGAGTACGACGAGTGGGACATGCGGCTGGGCAAGGCCGTGCTGTGGGCGGCGGACAAGGAACCCAAACTCAGCCTGACGCTGACACCGAAGGCGGCGGAACTCGCGCGGGACACGCTGCCGGCGCAGGCCGTGGACATCGCCTGGCAGGGCGCCACCGACACCTCGGGCAGAACACGTCTGACGCTGACCCTCCGGCGCAGTGACGGTGCGATCCAGCGACTGGCGGAGCCTGCGATCAAGTCCGAGACCAGCCCCGGCACGCCGCTGCAGCTCCCGCTGGTCCGCTGCGGGGACTACTTCCTGGATGCCATCGCACGCGAGGGCAAGGACGTCATCGGCTTCGCCAGCGTGCCGCTGAAGATCGTGGACGACCTCTCCATCACAGAGCTGACGCTCGACCGCGAGTGGGCGGAGGTAGGGGAGAGCCTCGCCGGCTCGGTCGCGCTCTCCCAGCCCCTGACCGGCAAGCAGAGCCTCACGCTGAGCGTCTTCGACGCCCGGGGCCGCGAGATCAGCCGCGTGCCCAATCTGCCATGGGGACAGGGGCGGAAGTTCCAGCTCAAGGTGCAGCCGTGGTGGCCGATGCTGGTGCGCCTGCAGGCCACGGTGGTGGACGGCGGGCAGGAGGTCACTTTCGCCTGGAAGCCCGCCCATGTCGTGAAGCGCCATCGCGGGCAGTTCAACTTCGTGATGTGGGACATCCCCTCGGGCAATCTCGCGCCATGGGCCGAGCAGATCCTTGCTCGCACCGGCGTGACGGTGCATCTGAGCAGCGGCCAGCGCCCGCCCGACTTCGTGGCCGCCAACGAGATCGCGTGGGTGCCGTACACCACCCGCATCCTCACACCCAAGGACGACAAGGGCGTGATGAAGCCGGCGTGCTGGAATGACGAGCCGATGGTCCAGGCCCATGTGGACAAGATCGTGTCGAACTATGTCCCCTCGCGCCGGCACGGCGTGTTTGTCTACTCGCTGGGTGATGAGGGCGATGTGCGCGGCTCGTGTCTGAGCCCTTACTGCTTGGCGGCCTACCAGCGCTACCTGCAGAGCGAGTACCAGGACATCGCCGCGCTGAACGCCTCGTGGGGCACGACCTACGCCAGCTTCGCCGACGTGCAGCTGGGACGGACCGACGACAACGAGGAGGCCGACTCACTGCGGGCCGGCAACTTCCCGCGCTGGTACGACCGGCAGGCCTACCAGTCCCACAACTTCTGCAAGCTCTGCGAGCGGTTCGGCAAGGGCTTCCGCGCGATTGACCCGCAGAGCCGCTGCGGCTTCGAGGGCGCCGGCACGTTCGGCGCCGCGGACGATCTGGACGGCTTCGTGCGGTCCAACACCTTCTGGTCACCCTACCCGGGGACGGCCGATGAGGTCGTGCGCTCGATCGCCCCGCGCGACTTCCCGCGCTCGAACTGGATGGGCTACACCAAAGACGCCGACTCGCTGCTGGAGAAGTATTGGCGCATGATCACGCGCGGCTGCGACTCGGTCTGGTGGTGGCGCTGGGACTGCATCAACCGCTTCCACGGGTGGATCTCGCCCAACCTCGACCCCTACCCTGCGGTGCAGGAGATCCTGCGCGACACGCAGATCGTGCGCGACGGCCTGGGCGACTTGCTGCTGCAATCCGAGATGCAGACCGATGGCGTCGGCATCCTCTACTCGCAGCCCTCGGCGTACGCGGCGAAGGTGCAGAACTCACCCACCTTCGGTAGCTACGAGAGCAACCACGCCGCCTGCCACGCGGCCCTGCGCGACCTCGGCCTGAACTTCCGCTACTTCACCGATCGCCAGATGCGCCTGGGGGAGGTGGACCTGAGCAAGTTCAGGGTCATCTTCCTGCCCATGACGCAGGCCATGGGCGCGCAGGAGGCCCAGCTCTTCCGCCAGTACGTGCAGAATGGCGGCACGCTCATCGCCGACGTGCGCCCGGCCATCTATGACGGCCACGTCAAGCCGCTGGGCGCCGGCCAGTTGGACGATGTCTTCGGCCTCAAGCGCACGGGCGTAGGCGACGCGCAGATCGCCGACGGGACGCTCAAGGCGCCCGGCGCCGGTGGCAAGCCCGAGCCGCTGGACCTCACCAAGGTGCGCGTGGATCCGGGCGTGACCGCAGCGGGCGCTTCGTCCGCCGGCACGGCCGGGAGCGTTCCGCTGCTGCTGACCAACCGCTTCGGCAAAGGCTCGGCGGTGCTGCTGAACCTGGCGATGGCCACCTTCCCGTCGCTCAGCGCCCAGGCCACCCCCGAGAGCGCGGCAGTCGTGCTGCGCACCGTGCTGGGCGCGGCACAGGTGTCGCCGGCACTCCGCCTGGTCAACGCGCAGGGCGAGCGCGTGCGTAACATCGAGATCACGCGCTGGCGCAACGGCCGGGTGCAGATCGTCTCGCTCTTCCGGCACGCGGGCCAGCCCGAGCCGGCGAGGCTGACGCTGCCGCAGGCCATGTACGCCTACGACCTCAAGCACCACAAGGACCTCGGCAAGCAGCAGACCTTCAGCCTGACCATCACGCCCTACCGGGCCGTGTTCCTGGCGCTGTCGCCCGCGCCGCTGCAGCCCGCCACGCTGCAGGCGGCCCGGGCCGTCGCCCGGGGAGGCGTGCAGCAGGTGCGCGTCGCCTCTGCCCTGGCGCAGGGGCAGCAGGCCGTGAAGCTGACGGTGAAGCTCCCCGGCGGCGCGGAAGCGGACTGGGCGGATCAGGTCGTCGTGGTCGGCAAGGCCGGGGCAACCGTCGCGGTACCGGTGGCGTTCAACGACCCGGCGGGGTCTTGGACAGTCAGCGCCACCGACCTGTACACGGGCAAGACTACGAGCGCGCAGTTCAGCGTCAAGTAGGTGAGGCATATGAAGCGCATCAGCATCTCCCTGCTGTTTGTGGCCCTGGCCGTGCCGGTCCTGGCCGCCGACAGCCTGCCGATCAACGTCTATCCCTGTCCAAGGGCCGACGCCGCCGTACAGCTCGACGGCAAGCTGGACGACGCCGCCTGGCAGCAGGCGCCCGTCGTCTCAGGCTTCACCTACTTCGGCAAGGAAACGCTGGTCCCGGTCCAGACCTCGTTCCGCCTGCTGTGGGACGAGCAGTTCCTGTACCTGGGCGTACACTGCGACGAGCCGGAGATGGCCAAGCTCAGCCCCATCAAGTACGCGCACGACGAGCACGCGATCTTCGGCAATGAGGCCATCGAGTTCTTCATTGACCCGAACCACACGCATGACGCGTACTACCAGTTGGCCTTCAACGTCACGGGCAGCCTGTACGACGGCGAGCGCGAGGCGACGGTATGGAACAGCGACTCGCAGGTGCGGACCTTCCTGGGCGACCAGTTCTGGTCCGTCGAGATCGCGGTGCCGTGGGGCCCCATGAAGGGCCAGCCCGCGCCGGGCAAGGTAGTAGGCTTCAACATCTGCCGCGACCGGAACATCGGGGACAAGACGTGGAGCAACTGGGCGCGCGTGCAGGGCGGCTTCCACGATCCGGAGCGCTTCGCGCACCTGGTGCTGTCGGGCACGCCCGAGATGATCGGCAAGCTATCGCGCGAGTTCCGCAAGAGCGGGCGCACCGGCGCAATTGTCGTCTATAGTTCCGCCGGGTTCGCGGAGACCAGCTACGTGAAGCTGGCCGAGGCAGCTTTCGCCGAGGTGCAGAAGCTGCTGGGGAGCCTGGACCAGACACGCCGCGAGGAGAAGGACGCCGCCGCTGCCGAGGAGATCGGGCGCCGCCTGGCGGACTATGCCGCCAAGGTGGCGGGCCTGCAGCGCCAGAGCCAGGGCAAGCTCGATGCTGCCACGTGGACGCGGCTGGACCTGTCGCTCCAGCAGATCGTCGGCGAGTTGAACCACATCGTGTGGGAGGCGCGGCTGACGGCGCTGCTGAACGGCATCTGATCAGTTCCGCCTGCTGACGGGGCAAGCCCCACGGAGGCACCATGATGCGCATCACACCCACCGCCCTGTTGCTGCTGGCCCCGCTGGCGCTGGTCTGCGCGCAGCCCGCGCAGGTGCTGGTCAGTGATACCGGCCTGACGACCGGCCGCATCGGGCCGGGCGCCCCGCCCCATACCATCGGCCTGGAGCGCCACGAGCAGACGCTGGTGATGGACACCGGCGTGAAGCAGTACGGGCTGCGGTACGTGGCCGCCTACGACGAGAAGCGGCCCGGCGTGGCCATCCCCGGCGAAGGCTACCTCGGCATGCCCCAGCCCGCCTCGTGCAACTGGTACCACGGCGGGTTCTTCGACCTGCAGATCAACGGCCAGAGCATCGGCACGACCCCCGTGCATTCCGTCACCGGCCGCAGCAGCGGCGAGCGCGGCATCGCCGACTTCGTCTTCGACACGCCCATGGCCATCGTGCGCGTCCGGTTCGTGGCCCTCGCCGGCCAGGATGCGCTGTACTGCCAGGCGCTGCTGGAGCCGAAGGAGGAGATCAAGAGCGCACGCGTGATCCTGCGGTGCTACCCCTCGGCCTTCGTCAGCAACGCCGAGCGGCACGTGATGACACCCACGCGCGATCTGACCCAGGGGGAGAAAGCGGAGTTGGACCTGGCACAGGAGTGGTGGCTGCTGTACTACGACCGCATCTACGACGCGGGCTACGTCTCGCCGACGCACACCGGCGTGGGCCCGTGCGCGGCGCTGTGGCCGGGCAGCCAGGCTGACCAGATCAGCTTCACCGTCGGGGGGTACGGCATTGACACGGTGATGGACCTGAAGCCGCGGTTGCGCGACTTCCGCTTCGTGTTCTTCGACTACAAGGGAACCAAGAACGAGGTCGCCCAGGCGGAGCTGCGCGGGCGCGCGACGGGGCTGCAGCAGCAGCTCGCCAGCTTCTCCTTCGCCGATCCGAGCGTCGCCGGCTTCCCGCTACAGCAGAAGCAGGAGGAGATCCGGCAGGTGCTGGCGGCCATGCCCGACGAGAAGGAGGCGGCGGCCAACTACCAGCGCTGGGGGGCCGAGTTGGCCGAGCAGCTCAAGCTCATCCAGACGAGTGCGGGCGGGGCGATCATGGCGGAGGCCAATGCGGCCCAGACGATCCAGCAGTGGGAGCGGGGCTTGCCCGAACTGCAGCTGCGGGCGCTGCTCAAGGAGATCTAGCCCCCGGCGGCGAGGCGCCGCGCTTCGTCGAAGAAGCCCAGCAACTCCTGCACCGACCGCTCCCAGGTCCAGCGGTCGCGTACCCCGGCCATGCCCTGCTCCCCGAGGCGCTGCAGTTCCTCCGGGGCGGCCAGCATCTCCTGCAAGACGGCGGCGTACTGACCCTCGTCCCGATCCGCCAGCCGCCCATTGACGCCCTCGATGACCGTCTCCCGCACGCCCCCCTCGCGTACGCCCAGCACGGCCGTCCCACACGCCATGGCCTCCAGCGGCGTCAGCCCCAGCGGCTCGACGTAGGGGGCATACAGAAACAGCCGCGTGCGCCGGTACAGACTGCGCAGCGCCTCGTCGGTCACGTTCACGTGCGTCGTGAGTGCCACGCCGTGCTCCCGCGCCAGGGCGTGCAACTGCTCCGCCTCCCCCGGGGCCTCCCGGTCCCCGGCCAGCACCAGCGGCGGCCGCCGGTCGGCCGGCAGCCGCCCCAGCGCCCGGATGATGAACCGGAAGCCCTTCACCCCGTAGAACCCGCCCACGGAGAGCACGAAGTCCTCCCGCGGCTCGGCGGCGGGGCAGAAGAAATCGGCGTCCACCCCCAACGTGCAGCGTCGGGCCACACACCCATGGGCGCGCAGGATGGACTCGCAGGAATAGGTCGAGTTGGCGAGCACCATCGTCGCCGCGAGGGTGTTGACCCGCTCGTTGACCCGCCGGAAGCGGATCAGGGCCTCCCCGGTGGGGTTGCCCAGGCACGTCCGGGCGAGCATCTTGGCGAAGCCTCCGGCGGGAGGGGGGGGATGGCCCTCCGCCGCCAGGGGCGCCTCGAACACAGCCCGGCAGGGCTCCTGGCAGAAGTAGACGGAGGGGAGGCGCACCAGCCGCAGCAGCGAGGGGGCCGTCTCGACCATGTCGTGGTGGGCGTAGAGCAGATCGAAGCCCTGCTCGTGGATCGTCGCGGCCAGTCGCTCCTGCAGTCGCGCCAGACGGCCATACCCCAGGGCCTGCCCCACGTCGGTACAGATGCGCCGGAGCCTGGCGGGACCCCGGCCGGCGATCGCCCCGACGTCGAAGGGGAGCGTGACCGCACTGCTGGCCACCTCGGCCAGCTCGCAGAACCCCACCACGGCCGTACTGGGTTGGAAGACGACGACCTCATGCCCGGCAGCCACCAGACGTCGGCAATGCTCATACGCCACGCGCTTGGCGCCACCGCTGGGCAGATTGTGGTACAGAGCAATGCGCAAGCAGCCTCACACCTTCCGCGCCACGATCAGCAGGGCGCCGTGGTAGGACTCCAGGTTCGCGTCCATGAGGTAGTACCGTCGGAGGAAACGGTAGGTCAGCCAACGCCGCAACCGCCCTGGGAGCAGAATGATCAGGGCCAGCTTCTTGTGCGACAGCAGGCGGTAGGCCGGTTGCAGCAGATAGTTCTCCAGGCGATCCCACACCGAGACGACGGGCGCGGGCAGGTAGCCCTCCACACTCTCCACGGTCATGCCCGCGGCGCCCAGCAGCTCCCGCCACTCCTCGACGGAATGGTAGTGGTGATGGGCCACCCGCACATCGAAGTCCCGCAAGTACTGCTCGGCCTCCTCCTGCCTCCCCCGCGCCAGTAACTGCCGGTAGGTGTAGAGGCCCTCGCGCAACTGCGTGCTGGGTACGGTGAGCGCGGCGAGGCCACCGGGGCGGAGCACGCGGCCCATCTCCCGCACGGCAGCGGCGTCATCGGGGATGTGTTCCAGCACGCAGTTGGACAGGAGGCTGGCGAACGTGGCGTCGGGGAAGGGAAGCCTCGTGGCATCGGCCTCCAGCACCTCGCGGTACATGCCGGTCCTCCGGGCGTGGGGCAGGACCTGCGCTTCCGCATCGAGGCCCACGATGTCCCGACCGCCGCCAAAGAGCAGTTCGACGAAGCCGCCGTCGCCGCACCCCAGGTCCAGGATGGGCTCGGCGAAGGTGAGGCGACTCAGCAGGCGTAGCTCGATGGCGCGCCAGAGGGCGTACTCGGGCAGGTCGGGATAGCGGCGCAGAGTCTCGGCGAGGAAGTCCCTCTCGGCAGGCATGTCTACCCTCCGGCCTTGCCGGCGTATCTCATGAGGCGGCGCTTGATGCGCCCGAGGAAACGGCGCCCGGCCGGACCGCCGTGGCGGCGCAGGGCCCGCAGGACGGGGCCGGGGAGGCGGTATCGCACAGCGCCTTGCAGCAGGTGCCCCAGCGCTGTGTCATCGCACACGAACTGGTCTGTCTCCACCGCCGCGCGGAAGTACGCTCGCTTGCGCTCGTGCTTGGTGAACTCCGGCGTCTCCACGGCCGGCTCGGCGACCTCCAGCTGATGAGTGTCATAGGAGGTATAGGTGCGCGGCGGGTCAATCCGCGCCCCGTGCTCCTCGAACCACGCATACGCTGCGGTGCCGGGAAACGGGTGCATCATGTTCCAGAAGATCTTGGTGGCGCCGAGGCGCTGGGCGAAACGGACGGACGCCCCCGACCGCTTGAAGGTGTCTCCGGGGAGACCGATGATGAAGCACAGGGCCAGGTCGAGACCGCGCTCCGTGACCAGCCGCGCGGCCCGGGCCACGTCCTCGAGGGTCTCCTTCTTGTTCACCATGGCGAAGACATCCGGGTCGCCGCTCTCAACCCCCAGGCAGATCTCAGTGGCGCCGGCGGCCTTCGCCAACTGCACGAACTCCTCGTCCACCCGGTCGGCGCGCACATTATCCACCACCAGGTGCAGCGGCGGCTGCTCCTGGGCCGCGAGGCTCTTGAGGAATGTCCTGAAGTGCTCGGGCATGCAGGTCGGGCAGTCGTCGGTGACCTTCAGCTCGCGCAGAGCCGGCAGCAGCCGGCGGGCAGCGGCCACCTCGGCCGCGCAGTCGTCGGGATCGCGCGCGCGCCACTTCCGCGACGTGATCTGGGCAACCGCGCAGAAGCTGCAGTCGAACGGGCACCCCCGGCTGGTATTGACCGGGTAGATCGTGACGCTCTCCCAGCCGACAAAGTGCGTGTAGTCCGGCCAGGGCAGTGACTTCACATCCACGAGGGGCGCGCGCACCACCTGGCACGTCTCTGCCCGGCGCGCCGCCTCGACCACCGTGACGATGACGTCCTCCGCTTCCCCCCTCACGACACAGTCCACCGCGCCGCTGGCGGCCAGTTGCTGGGGGAAGAGGGTGGCGTGCGGGCCGCCGGCCAGGATGGCCGCGGACGAACTCTCCCGGGCGCGGCGAATGTACTCCAGCGTGCTGTCGAGGGTGGCGGTGTACACCGAGAAGCCGATGACATCGGGGGCGAAGCTCTCGACGACCTGTGTCAGCGGCGGGACTGACCCCTCGGGCAGGAACGCCTCGTCGAGGACCAGCACCTCGTGTCCACTGTCCAGCAGTCGCCGCGCGAGGCTGGCGAGACCCAGGTGCGGTACCGGGTTCTCGGGCGTGACTTTGCGGGGATGGACGAACAATACGCGGGACATGGGCCCTCTCACTCACCCGGCTGTCGCGCAGCCGCACGCAGCCGCCGCGCCAGCCACCGATCCTGCAGCGCGGCCACGCCGCACCAGAGCAGCAGCGGCGCCAGCAGCACCAGGGCCGGAAGCGCCGGGCCGAGCAGGCGCCAGCGCCGCCGCCACCGCCCCTCCACTCGGGCCGCGACAACCTCGGGGCTGCCGTCGGAGTCGGGCAGATGATGCTCCGCCCACTGGGCCCACCGCTCGATGACTGCCCCACGCCGCAGCAGGTTGGGCGTCTGCGCGGCGCGCTTGGCCAGCACTCGCGGCGCCCGCCAGGGGGCGGACCAGAAGGCACGCACCAGGGGCACCACGACCCCCGAGCGCAGCTGGTTGGCCACGTTCATCACCCAGTAGTACAGCACCTGCCGCCGGTAGCGCCGGCAGAAGGCGGGGGGGAGGTTCCCCAGGAAGCAGAGCGCGGCGTTATGGAACAGCGCCCGCACATGCGCCGGGCTGCTCGCCTCCAGCGACTGTGCCACCCGGTGCTGCACGCGGGCTGACGGCACGGTCCAGCACGCATGGCCCGCCAACTGCGCCCGGAAGTTCAGGTCCACGTCTTCATACAGGAAGCGCAGGCTCTCGTCGAAGCCGCCCAACTCGTCGAACATGCTCTTGCGGTAAAGCGCCGCCCCCGCGCAGGCCCCGAAGACAGGCTGCGGGGTCAGAAGGTCGCCTGCCAGCGGCTGGCGCGCCCCCCAGTCCAGGACCCAGCCCCAGGGCAGCAGGACATGGGCAGCGGAGTTCACCAGGCCAGGGTCGTCGTGGTAGACCATCAGGGCCGCGAACCAGGAGACCTCCGGCCGTGTGCGCGCTGCCGCCAGCAGTTCCTCCAGGCAGTCGGGAGCCAGCACCGTGTCGTCGTTGAGCACGAACAGCAAGTCGGCCGCGGCCGCGCGACAGCCGATGTTCACCGGCTTGCTGAAGCCCTGCCGACCGCGGAGCCGGATGAGCCTGACCCAGGGGAACTGCTCCGCCACAGCGGCGGCGGCCTCGTCGGTGGAGCCGTTGTCCACGACGATGACCTCGAACTCGCGCCAGGTCTGCTCGGCCAGCGACCGGAGGCAGTCGGGCAAGTACCGGTCTGCACTGCACGTCGGGATCACGACGCTGATCAGCGGCCGGGTGACCGCGGGACGCTCACTCACGGTAGCCCACCCGCGCCACAGGCCCTGGGGGTACGGGGCGTCTGCAGGCCCATCGGCACGACCTGTGGCATCTCGGCCTCCTGCACGTGCCAAAGCACGCTCCGGCCACCGCGGTGGCCGGACCGGAGCATAGAATCAGGCGGTGGCGTCACTATGCCAGAGCCTTTCGGTACACGTCAAGGGTCTGGCAGGCGGTGCGCTCCCAGGTGAACTCCGCCGCTCGCGCTCGCCCGCGCCGGCGCAGTTCGTCAGCCAGCGCCGGGTCGCTCGCCACCCGCAACAGCGCGTCCGCAACGGCCTCGGGGTCTGTGGGATCAACCAGCAGTGCAGCATCCCCGGCGACCTCCGGTAGTGAGGTCGCGTTCGCGGCCACGACCGGGCAGCCGGCGGCGAACGCCTCGAGCACCGGCAGGCCGAAGCCCTCGGCCCTGGAGATGAACGCCAAACAGCCGGCCCCCTGCACCAGTGCCGCCAGATCATCGCCCGGGGCGTAGGTCGTGATCCGCACGACGCCGGGCCGGGGCCGGGCCAGCAGCTCCTCGAACTCCGGCGTATGCCCGACGCGACGGCCCACGATGTGCAGGTCCCAGTCCACCAGCCGGCGTTCGCACAGCAGGTCGTAGGCCTGGAGGAGAGTGGTCAGGTTCTTGCGTGGCTCGATGGTGCTGACGGTCAGGAAGTAGGGTCGGTCGGCTGCGTAGCGGCGTCCCACCGCCGCCGCTTGCTCGGGCGGGATGCTGCGAGCGAAGGCCTCGGCGCATACCCCCAACGGCACAGCGGTGACCCGCTCGGGCGCCAGCCTGCACAAGTCCAGCACGTCGGCGCGGACCGCCTCCGAGTCGACGATGACCTGGGCTGCCCGCGGCGCCAGAGCAGCGACGGAGCGGTGTATCGCGCGCACCATCGGGGGCACCCAGTCGGGATGCCGCAGGCCGATCAGATCGTGTATCGTCAGGACGCTCGGCGGCCGCTGCGTCAGCGGAAAAGGCCACTGCGGGGCATGGAACAGGTCCACGTCGCGGGGGAAGAGCGACAGGCACCGCAGACATCGCTGCCAGTGGGGCCACAGTGGGGGGCCCAGACGATCGTACAGCAGCTTCCCGGGTAGCTTGGCCGCATGGACCGGCAAGTCCAGGCCCAGGGCGGACAACTGCGCGGTGACATCCTGGCTCAGTTGCTCGCGATGCCAGCCGGCCACCCACGCCGTGACCTCCACCCCCAGGGCCGGCAGGGCGCGCATCAGCTCCGACGCGTAGCGGTTGATGCCTCCGCCGCCCGCAATGAGCGCGCGGGCGTCCACGGCTACCCTCATGCTGGTCTCCTTCATGTGCCGGGGACGGCGCGGCGGCTGGCAGTGGCACTGGCGTGCCCCGGGGCGAGAGGGGTCAGGACTGCGCCAGCCACTCGCGATAGAACGGATGCAGCTTGTCGTCGGCGGAGATCTCGGTTTCCCAGATGGTCACACCGTCGCTGTCGAGAAGGAAGGGCACCACATCGCCCTGCAGGGACTTGAGGACCTCGGAGACTCTGCCCTTCTGCCCGGCGCCGCAGACGACCAGCAGGTAGCCGCCGCCGCCGGCGCCCAGAAGCTTGCCCCCCAGCGCCCCCGCCTCCAGCGCCGCCTGCAGCATGTCCTCCACCTGTGGTACCACCGCCGCCGGGTTGGTCGCCACCTTCAGCTCCCCGGCGCGCACCAGGTCCTGCGCGAAGGCCTGGAGGTCCTCGCGACAGAGGTGGTCGCGCATCGCGTAGGCCAGGTCGCGCAGGTCCGCCATGGCCTGCACGGTCTCCACGCGGCCCTCGCCGAACAGGCGCACCTGCTCATTGACCGGATCGTGCGGCGAGCGCTCCGCGGGGGTGTGGCACAGCAGGAAGCGATGCTCGATCTCCCACAGCAGCTCCGGGCGCAGCCGTAGCGGCATGACCGTCACCCGGTCGGGACCGAACTCCATGAAGTTCAGGCCGCCGAAGGCCGAGGCGTACTCATCCTGGCGCCCCACGCGCTCGCCCAGCAACTCGCGGTTGGCCTGGAAGCCCGCTTCGGCGATCTCGTACGGACTCAGCGCGCGTCCCGCGTGCCGGGCCAGCAGCGCCGTCGCCAGCACCGCCAGCGCCCCCGACGCCCCCAGGCCCGAGCCGACCGGGGCGTCACTTTCCACGAACAGGTCGAAGCCCTGGTCGGGCGCAAACCGCTGCAGCACGGCGTCGAACAGGCGCAGTTGCGACTGCTGGTCCAGGAGCGGGGCCGACAGGTCGTAGTGGGCGATGATGTCGTAGTCCACCGAGCAGATGCGGACCTTCTGGTCTGTGCGCGGCAGGAGGGTAGCGTGCACGTAGAAGGCGATAGTGGTGTTGAGCACGGCCCCGTTCTGGCGGTCGGATACGACCGGCAGATCGCTGCCCCCGCCGCCGAAGCTGACGCGGTAGGGCGCGCGCCCCCGCAGGGCCGGCCGGGTCAGCAGTCCATTCATGCCACGCCTCGTGCAGTCACCCACGTCCTCCTCACTTCACCTTGAACACGATGTAACCATAGCCGTCCGCGACCGAGATGGCAAGGCCCCCGGCCGACACGGTCCCGGCCGTGTGCAGCGTCACCGACGGGGTCTGCTCCACCACCGTGAGGGTCTTGCCGGCCCACGCCGGCGGCACGCTCAGCGTCCCGTGGTCCACGCTCTGGCGGAAGTCCGCGCACGCCACGATCTCGTCACCCTCGGGGTGCCACGTGAAGCAGGTCCCCGGCTGGGCGGGGTCGGGCCGGAAGTACTGCCGGTAGGCCACGCACTCAAACTGCGTCCCGGCCTTGACCGGCCGGGCCATCTTCCCATCGCAGGCGGTCGGGTAGGTCTTGCTGGACGTGTAGAGCATCAGGGCCTGGCCGGCGTTCCTCGCCCGCCCGGCGGGCACGGTCATGCCGCTCACGAGCGAGTAGCCCAGCACGAAGCCCACCTCGCTCGCGACCCCGCCGCCGGTCTTGTGGCCGAGGAGCTGGATGAACCGCTCGGGCAGGTTCTGTGGATCCGCGATATTCCCCTTGGCCGCGCTGAACAGCAGCGGCGAGGGGAGCTTGCCCGAGTAGTCCTGCCCGAGGCGGAAGTCATATGCGATGTTGTCCTGCGTGAGGGGCACCGTCTTGGGGATGACATACAGGTGGCTGTCGTAGTTGCCGCCCTGGGTCAGCTTGGCCGCCTGGATGAACCCCATGTAGCCGAGGTTGAAGTCCTGCAGCGCTGTGGCGGAGTAAAGGATCACATTGGACCCATTGGGGTGGAACCGGTAGATGATGTGGTTGCGCACGACGGCGGCCAGGCCCTCGCCAGTGAAGCTGCGAGCCTCGCCGGGGTGGGCCAGGAAATCCTGCACCAGCGCCGCCGGGCTGATGACGTCATAGTCCTCGACCAGGTCGAGAGAGGCGCAGGAGACCGGCGTGTCGTCGGCCAGGGATGTCTTGCCCTCCACCAGCACGTCCTGCCGGCTGAGGCGGCAGGCGGGGATGAGCTGCGCCATCTTGCAGTCGGTGAAGGTCAGCGTCTTGCCGTCGGCCGCGCGCTTGAGCGTCGGGCCCTTGACTGTGGTGATGAACCGCCAGATGTCGCCGGTGCCCTGGTTGGTGGACAGCACCCAGAAGCGGTCGGCGTCTACGATCTTGAGGACGACGAAGGTCGTGCCGGCTTCGTCCTGCCACTGGCTGCCGAGGTCGGCCGCGGTGAGGCCGTGGCCTGGCACAGTGATCTCGCGCCCGTCCGAGCAGCCGTGGTTGGCGCCGATGTACGTGCCGTTGAGGTTCCACGGAGTGGCGTCATCGCCGTTGCCATGGATCAGCTTCCCGGCCGTCAGCTCCGGCACGGTCATGCCGGCCGCGGCCGGGAGCAGGTAGGCGCTGTTGTAGTTGAACTGCCCGTTGCGGCCTCTAGCGACGCGGACGAGGAGGTCTTCCTGGGGCGAGAAGGCGGTGCGGACGAAGACCTCGTCGCCGTGCTTGAGCACACGGAGCTGATCGGCGCGGGCAACGGCGAGGCAGAGAATGCACGCGATGGCTAACAGACTCGAGCGGACCGTGTGTGTCAACTGGGTCTCCCCTGTGCTGTGTTCGAGCCCGTCTCCTGCCCGTCCTCGGGGCGGCTCGACTTCCGCTCCGTTGCCGAAGCATGGTTCAGTGGTGCTTCTCTTCCCATGCCCTGCACTTCCCCTCGTAGGCAACGGAGCAGTTGCGCCATTGCGAGCAAGGGCTGCGGTCGAACGTGCAGGATAGCTCGCGCTCCATGCGCCGGATACCTACGCCCTTGATGAAATAGGGGAGCAGGTACAGGTTGTGCCAGGTGACGCCTCCCGACTCCACCGGCCTGATGAATGACACCCCGATGCTCTGGAACAGACGGTTGAGGAATTCCTTGATCCGCTGTGCCTCCGCGACCTTCACGCCGACGTCGTTGGCAATCCGGTTCCAGAAGACGTCGGCATGCTCATCCAACCACATCCCGCCCCAAGCATACAGGAGCTCAAACGCGAAGCGCGCCAAGAGGTGACGGTACTTCTCACTGCGGAGTGACCGGATCAGGTTGGAGATCTTGCCGCCGAACTGGAAGTCCGAAGGGATATCCGCGTCCGAGACCAGACACGCGCATTCACACAAGGCGACGATGGTCTGCAGCCGGTTGAGGGTCTGCAGTGCCAGGGCGCACTGGGTGACACTCCCCCTGCCTTTGGCGAAAGCCTCGAAGAGCGCCTTGTACCTGTCGTCGGCTAGGTCCTCGGCCTCCGCGCAGTCGGCCGAGATCTCGGGCGCAGACTCGTAGATGCCGTATAGGGCCTCCAAGCGCCTGAACGGGTCAGTTGTCAGTGGCACCTCCTCCAGCCTCTTCCACAGCTCATCCACTCGGCTCACTGCATCCCTGGCGCGGTCTGTGCGCGGCGGGAGGCTCGGGGACCGAGCTTCCTGTCGGAGGTAAGCAAACCCCATCATCGCCGACGTGATGAGCATCTCTCGATCGGTCGGAGGCGGGGCCAAGTCAATGAGGCAGTCATCAACCGTGCCACTGCAGATGTCGCCTCGCTCCTCGAGGAGAACAGTGCCGTGCGCCTCAGCCAAGGAGAGCTTCGTTGGGTGTGGCTTCCTCCGCGTCACGAACATCCAGTGCTGGCAGTCGAACGAGATGGCGTTTCCCTTCAGGGCTGCCATCTTCTCGTTACCTGGCGAGGAGGTGGTGCATTGCACCATGAGCCGGTGAACGGAATCTGGATGAGGGTGGTATGCGTAGATGTCGAACTCCGAGTTGCTACCGCGGTGGATCACGTTCAAAACGGGGACAAACCCGGCGCTAGAGAGTCGTGCTGCCGTGCGACGCTCCAGGTCGTTGGAGTCGAACTTGGACACCCACATCACCCCCGGGGGCTCTCTACCGAGCTGTGAACGCACTGCGGATGTTAGCACCCGGGGTCGCCCCGCCGCAAGAGGCGCTGCTCTCTGGCCTCCGCGCAGCCCGAGGTGGCTCTGGAACGCAACCTTCCGCGTCTTGGTCTGCGAGACCAAGCTGCAGCCTACCGCCCCGCCGCCTTGTCCATCACCTGCGCCACCTCATCCAGCGCCGGCTTGGGCTCCAGGCGGCCCGTGAACACCTTCCACAGCATCTGCTGCATCGCCAGCTCCACCGGCTGCCAGTTGATCAGCGGGAGGAACTTGCCGTCCGGCAGCAGGTCCACGAAGATCTTCCAGTCCGGGCTCTTCTGGAAGAAGTCCGAGTTGCCGACGGCCTTCTTCTCCGGCACCATCCCCAACTCGCAGAAGCGCTGCCGGTACTTGTCCTGGTACGCGAAGTCAATGAACTGGCGCGCCAGGGCCTGCTGCTTGCTGGCCTTGCTGAGCATCAGGTGGTCGGTGATGACCTGCGTGATGCGGCGGGGGTTGAAGGGCGGCTTGTTCGGCGCCAGCGGCAGCGGCGCGAGCGCGAACCGCAGCTTCGGGTCCGCGTGCCGCGCCGACGCCACCAGCCATGGGCCATTGGCGTGCATCGCCAGCTTGCCCTGGCCGAAGAACTCCTCCAGCTCCTTGCGCGACCACGAGGTCGGCTCGGGCTGGGTGACGTGCCACTGCCAGGCCAGGTCGCGGTAGAACGTCAGCGCCGCCACGCCAATGTCGGAGTTGATGGTGGCCCTGCCGCTCTCGTCGAAGAACTCCCCGCCGGCGCTCCAGAAGAAGAAGTAGAAGTTGTCGGTGCTCTCATAGGTCGTCTTGACGGGGATGCCCAGACCATAGGGGCCGCCCGGCAGGTTGACCGTGTGGGCGGTGTTGAGCAGCTCGGTCCAATCGCGGGGCGCTCGGAGCATCAGGTCTGTGCGGTAGAACAGCGCCTTGGTGGAGGTGGCCCACACGAGCCCGAGGGTGTGTCCCTGGTAGGTGGCCTTGTGCAGCAGCACCTCGTAGAACTCGGCCTGCTTCGCCTCTGGCATGTCGTCCACGTAGGGCACGAGATAGGGCGCGAACTCCGTCAGCCACATGTCGCACACGACCATCAGGTCCGGCCCGGTGCCGGTCTTGAGCCACTCGGCCATCCGGTCGTGGGCGTCGTCCCAGGAGTCGAACTGGAAGCGGACCTTGTCGCCGGGGTGGGCGGCCTCGAAGTCGGCGATGAGGTCGCGGTAGTACTGCTCCTCACCGGGCATCGCATACTTCCAGGCCTGGAAGGTGATCTCGGCAGCTTGCGCAGCGCCGAGCGCCATTGCCAGCAGACACAGGACGACAAGCGGTCGGCGGAGCATCGGGGCACCTCCGGGGAATGCTGTAGGATTCGGAGCCCGGCGGCGGATTCCTGCGTGGGGAGGGGGAGCGAGCGGCAGGATGAGGAGACGGGGAGGAGTCGTGGAGTGCCCCGAAGGGGCGAGGCCCCACGACTGACGCCCGGATGGCGCGACGGCCCGATGGTCGCGTGGGCGCGCGTGTCCCACGCGCGCAACCAGACGTGCGCCGCGCCTACCTCACCAGCTCACTCAGTGCGTAGATCGTGCGGTCGGGCACCGCCGGCGCGTCGGCCGGCAGGCCCCGCCGCCGGGCGTCGTGCCACACGCTGAAGATGCCCAGGGCCTGCGCCCCGAGGATGTCCCACGTCAGGTTGTCGCCGACCATCCAGGTCTCGTCCGGCCCCAGGCCCAGGCCCGCCAGGGCGCTCTCGAACGCCCGCCGGTCAGGCTTGCCGAAGCCCATCTCGCCCTCGATGCAGATCACGTCGAAGTATGGCTCCAGGTCGAAGCGCCGGAGCTTGGCGCGCTGCAGGTGGGATTGGCCGTTGGTGATGAGGGCCAGCCGGACCCCCCGGCGGCGCAGCTCGTCCAGCGTCTCGCGGGCCCCGGAGAAGAACCCGATGGCGGCATCGCGACGGACGCGGAAGCCCTCGGCCAGCTCGGCGGCCAGCGCCCGGTCATCCACCCCCAGGCCCTGCAGGCCCAGGTGCACCACCTCGGCCCGGGCCTCGTTCAGGCGCAGACGCCCGGCCCGGCTGCGCTCCGGATCGCGCCAGTACCAGCCACGCATTTCATCCAGCGTGCGGTGCAGCGTCCCGGCGTCCGTCCCGCAGCGCGCGGCGAAGGTCTCGCAGGTGCGCTGCCACATCTCCTGGGAGAGGACATCGTAGGTCAGGATGGTGTCATCCAGGTCGAGCAACAGGCCCGGGGGCAAGGGGGGAAGGGGCTTCACACTGCCACTGTAGCGCACGGGCAGGGGATCGTCAAAGGGCAGGGCGCTGTGTAGGGCGGGGGCTTGTACCCCGCCCATCCGTCTGGCAGTGCCGCGGGGGGCGGGGTACGAGCCCCCGCCCTACAGACGGCTACTCCAGAAGCCGCCGGTAGGCCGCGGGCAGGCGCTCGGCGACCTCGAGGGCCAGGAAGCCCCGGGGGCCAAGGTCCTGGGCCGCCACCTCGCCGGCCAGGCCGTGCAGGTACACCCCGACCACGGCGGCCGACAGCGGGTCGGCGCCACCGGCCAGCAGGGCGGCGATGACGCCGGTCAGGACGTCGCCCATGCCGCCGCTGGCCATGCCCGGGTTGGCGAAGGGGTTGATCCATGCCTCGCCGCCGGGGTCGGCGATGACCGTCGCCGCCCCCTTGAGCACGACGATGGCGCTGAAGCGCTCGGCCGCATCGCGGGCGATGCCGAGGCGGTCGCCCTGGATCTCCGCGATGCTCATGTCCAGCAGGCGGCTCATCTCGCCCGGATGGGGAGTCAGGATGGTCGGAGCCTGGCGTTCGTGCAGCACGCGCGGCTGCGCCGCCAGGGCGTTGAGGCCGTCGGCATCCACCACCAGCGGGACAGGCGTCTCGCGCACGAGCGCCGCGACGAGCTCCGCCACCTGTCCCTGGCGCGACAGCCCGGGCCCCAGCGCCACGGCGTCCACGCGCCCCAGCCAGTCACGCAGCGCGTCGAGAGCGCCGGGGGCGAGGACGCCGGCGTCATCGGCCGGCAGCCCCAGCGTCATCACCTCGGTGAGCTTGGTCGCCAGCAGGGGCTGCAGCGGCGCGGGCACGGCCACCGTCACGAGCCCGGCACCGGCGCGGGCGGCGGCGACGCCGGTCATGCTGGGCGCCCCCGCGAGCCCTGGCGCGCCGCCGATGACCAGGACATGCCCGGTGTCGCCCTTGTGGGCATCCGGCGGGCGCGAGGGCAGCATCGCCAGGCAGTCGGCGGGCTCGGTGACGTACGTCTCGAAGGCGGGATCGGCGAGCAGGGCCGGGGGGAGCTGGATGTCCACGACGCGCAGCTCGCCGACGTAGGCCTTGCCGGGGTACTGCACCAGGCCCGGCTTGGCGAGGCCGAAGGTGCAGGTCACCTCCGCCTCCACCGCCGCCCCCAGCACCTTGCCGGTGTCGGCGTCCAGACCGGAGGGGATGTCAATGGCGACGATCGGCGCGGTGGCGTACTCGAGCAGCTCGATGACCTCGCGCACGCGGCCCCGCACCTCGCCGAGCAAGCCCGTGCCCAGCAGCCCATCCACGATCACATCGGCCAGCTCGAGCGCGCCGATGACAGTCTGGTCATCGGGCTCCTCGATGATGACCAGACCACTCCTCTCGGCATAGTGGGCGTTGATGGCGGCATCGCCGGAGAGATCCGACAGGCGGGCGAAGAGCATGACGGCGACTTCGACGCCGACGGCAGCCAGGTGCCGCGCGGCGACGAAGCCGTCGCCACCGTTGTTGCCCTTGCCGGCGAGGATGAGCACGCGGCCGCCCTCTTCGGGCAGCAAGTCCCAGGCGGCGTCAGCGACCGCCCGCCCCGCGTTCTCCATCAGCACCAGGCCGGGCAGGCCGTATTCCTCCACGGTCCGCCGGTCCATCTCGCGCATCTGTTCGGCTGTGGCCAGCCTCATCGCCGCACCTCACGGTTGGCGCCATGCGGCCCCGTGGGAGCGGTCACCGACCGCGACGGGA
>JAJFUB010000048.1 GCA_021372615.1 bacterium
CGATTCCCGATTCCCGCCGTATAATCCCCCGTAGGACCTATGCCGACGCCGTCGCTTACCTCGAATCGCTCGTGGACTTCGAGCGCCTGGGCTTCCGGCGCCACTTCGCTGACACCGTCAGCCTCGACAGCATCCGCGCGCTGCTCGACCTGCTCGGCAATCCTCAGCATGGCCTGGCGTGCGTCCACATCGCCGGTACCAAGGGCAAGGGCTCGACGGCCGCCATCCTCGAGAGCATCCTGACGGCGGCGGGGCCGCGCGTGGGGCTGTTCAGCTCCCCTCACCTCGTGTCCTTCCGCGAGCGCATCCGCATCGCCGGGGAGATGGTGAGCGAGGCGGACATCGCCTGGGCTGTCGAGCAGGTCCAGCCGGCCATCGAGCACCTGCGCGCCGAGGGCCAGCTCAACCCCTCGACGTTCTTTGAGGCCTACACCGCCATGGCGTATCTGCTCTTCCGGCGCGACGGGGTGGACCTGGCGATCATGGAGACGGGGCTGGGGGGGCGGCTCGACGCGACCAACACCTGCGAACCGACTGCGTGTGCCATCACGACCCTGGGGCTGGACCACACGGACATCCTGGGCGATACCATCGAGCAGATCGCCCGGGAGAAGGCGGGCATCATCAAGCCGGGTGTGCCAGTCGTGACCGCCCCCCAGGAGCCGGCGGCCATGGCCGTCTTGCAGGAGGTCGCGCAGGCCGTCGGAGCGCGGCTCTCCAGAGCCGCAACCGTCCCGGTCGGGCTCGAACTCTCCCTCTTCGGCGACCACCAGCGGATCAACCTCAGCGTGGCCCTCGGCCTCGTCAACATCCTCCGCGAGCAAGGTTACACGATCTCCGACGAAGCCGTCCGGACAGGGTGTCGCTCCGTGCGGTGGCCGGGGCGGCTGCAGATCGTGGGGGAGCGCCCGTGGGTGGTGCTGGACGTGGCGCACAATGAGGCGTCGGCCCGGGCGCTGGCGGCGTCCCTGCCGCAGATGGTCCGCTACGACCGCCTGGTCGCCGTCATCGGCCTGTCGGCGGAGAAGGATGCGGCGGCGTTCTGCCGCACGCTGGCGCCGCTGGTGGACGTGGCAATCCTGACGCAGGCGCAGATCAGCCGGGCGCTGCCGGTTGCGGAGCTGGCGGCGGCGTCGGAGGGGATGTGGCGGGAGAGTGCCGTCGCGGCGGACGTGCCGACGGCGCTACGCCTCGCCCGTGAGCAGGCTGCCGAGGGTGACTGCCTCCTCGTGACGGGGTCGTTCTACGTGGTGGGGGAGGCGATGTCGCTGCTCCGCTGTGCCCCTTCAGTCCCTCGCCAGCAGTAGCACCACCCCGTTGTTCCCCGGCACCGTCACATCCACCCAGCTCGGCTGCGGGGTCGCGTCACCGTGCAGTACCTGCGCGACCGACCATCCCTCCGCCGGCTTGAGGCTGTCCTGAATCGTGTCCGGGGAGTAGTTGACGACCACGACGATCAGTCGTCCATCATCCAGCGGGTGCTCGGTCACGCCCAGCATGGGGTGCTGCTTGCGCACGACGCGCCGGGCCATCACGTCCTGCGCCACATAGCGATATACGCGCCAGTACGCCGGGGCGTCGGCATGGTGCAGCACGCCCGGGGTGCCGGTGACCATCATCTCCAGCGGGATGCCGAGGAAGTACACATGCCCCCGGCCGTAGTCGGCCACCGCGAAGGCCGGGTTGCCGTCGGCCTCGACGCCCAGCACTTCCGCGCGCGTCGGCTTGAGCCGCACCTTGAACTCGCCGCCGCTGGGAATCTGTGGCGTGTTGCCGAGCATCTTGAGTGTGATCGGCCCGCAGTCCGTGCGCTTCTCGCGGCTCTGCGGCTCCAGACCCGTGATGGCCTCGAAGCTGCTGGGCAGGCCGGTGTCGAGGGACATGTACAGCGTGGCGCCCTGCGCGACGCGCTCCAGCAACTCGGCCATCCGTCGTCGGGAGATCATGGCATGACCGCTCAGGCACGGGAGCAGATACAGGTCAGCCTCACGGAGCGGCTGGGTGCAGTACTGGAACTCCAGGTCGAACCCGGCCTGCTTGGCGAGGATGAAGGCGCTGTAGGCCACACCCCAGTGGTCCTGCCCCTCGGTGAGGAGGCAGACAGCCTGGTGAGTGCGGACGGGAAGGGCGCCGTTCTGTAGGGCGGGGGCTTGTACCCCGCCTGCCGTGGTCGGTGTCCCCGTCCGGGGCGGGGTACAAGCCCCCGCCCTACAGAGCGGCAGGCGCGACAGCATCTCCCGGAACGCCCCCATCGTCTCCAGCACCGGCTTCGCGCTCTTGTCCACCCGCAGCAGCCCCAGCTCGCGCTCGACGGCATGCCAGTCGTATGGCGCGTGGGACAGCTCAGTCTGCTCGTGGGCGCACCACCAGACCAGGCCGTGGCAGTCATTGGCCCACAGCGAGAACAGGCATGAGCGGATGAACTGCGCGGCGATCTGCTCGCTGGCGATGACCGGCCCGAGCGTCCCGATCTCCTGGCACAGGCACGGCTTGCCCCCGAGGTCAGCATAGAACCGGCTCTCGGCGGTGCTGTGCAGGATGGTGCGGATGGTGTTGACCGGGTCCTGGTTGCAGTGCGGTGTGAAGACGGGATAGGGGTGGGTGGTCAGCACGTCGCAGTGCTCGGCCTGGTCGAAGACGTTCCAGGTGCTCTCGGGGCCCAGGCCGTGCATGCCCGAGACAACCGGGTGGGTCGCGTCCTCGGCCCGGATGGCGTTGACGATCTGCGCCGTCCAGGCATAGGCCTCGTCGCGGTTGGCCTGGCCCATGCAGTTGCACTCATTGCCCAGGTCCCAGGCCCCCACGGCGGGATGGTCGCGGAACGTGCGCACGAAGTGCCGCACGAAGCGCACCTCCCAGCGCAGGGCGAAGGGGTCGGTGAGGACATTGCGCCCTTCGAGGGCCGGAGGGACGTGCAGGCGGCCGCTCATCCAGCCCGTCAGCAGGCCGATGTCGAAGGCGAGGCCATGCTTGTGCGCCAGGTCGAGGAACACGCGGAAGCGGTCCATCATCTCCTGTGACACGCCGGCCCGGCCGCAGTCGTCGTCGGGCAGCGGCGCTTCGCCGAAGCGCACCTCGACCGGATGTCCACCGCCCCCGCGCAGCAGATGGATGGGCTGGAAGTCCGGCCACAGCGGAAACACGCGGAGCATCTGCAGGCCGGCTTCGCTCAGCCGTCGCAGGTCATCGGCGACGACCTCGGGCCGCCAGTCGCGCCACATGGCCGTGCCGGCATGGGAAGCCCAGTAGTTGGCGCCCAGGACAAAGGCGCCGGGAGTGGTGAGATCAGTGGGGGTCATGGGACACGACCTTCCGCAAGGGTCATAGCAGTTGCCGGAACTCATCCGCGGTGAGGCCAGCCTGGCGGAGGATGTTGGCGATGGTGCCCACAGGCAGCACCTGGTTGGTCAGGGGCACGACAGCGTTGCGGCGTGTAGCGAGGTGGGTGTAGTACCCGTGGTCGCCCTGGGCGCGCACCAGAGTGAAGCCGCTTCGTTCCAGAGCCCGCGCCACTTTCCTCCCCGAGACGCGCGGCAGCCTAGGCATGGGCGGGGAGCGCCTCGGGGAGGTCAACGGCCAGTCGGTAGATGCGCAGATCGGCTGTGTACTCGTCGCGGGGCACGATGACGGGCTCGGTCTCCTCGGTTGGCTCGCCCCGTTCGCGCCGTACTTCCACGGTCAACTGGATCGCGTCGGAGGCCATGCGCCGCGCCTCATCCAGGTTCTGACCGTAGCTGACGATCTCGGGCAGGGCCGGCACAAGGACCGTATACCCCCCTTCCGGCTCCTCGCGCAGGACAACCGTGTACGTGGACGGCATGACGGGCCTCCTCACCGGTTCATTGTACCTCCCGCTGCCGGCTCTGGGCAAGGCCGGCGCGTTGCCTGCTGTGCTGCCTCCAGTTCGGCCGGCGGGGGCGTCGGTGGCATCGCCTTGGCTGACACGCGGAGCGCGTCGCCCTCAACAGCCACGGCGATCAGTTGCATCTCGTTGCGCTCCAGAATGGCGTTGACGGACTCCTCGATGGCGCCGGCCACGCCCATGTGGAAGTCCGACGGCAGGGGGATGGGCCCGGCGCTGACGCGGACGACCTTGAGGTGCAGCCGCCCCCGCACGGCCTCCGGCGCCAGGCCGACACGCACCCGCGTCGCGATGAACAGCAGGCTCTTGCGGGCGCTGACCTCGAAGATGCCCTCGGTGAGCGCCACGCGCGGCTCCTCAAAGCCCGCAGGGATGTTCAGCCCCGCGGGCCGGGTCTTGAGGTACGCGTTCATGTTGGCCTCGGTGACCTCAAAGGTCATCGTGGGGCGCAGCGCCCGCAGCATCGCGCCATAGTCGAGCTCCGTCTCGTCAGCGTCCTTGCCCCAGGCCACCGTCCCCACGGCCAGCAGGGCCAGCAGCACAGGCACACACGGCAGCAGCACACTTCGCATCATCTCAGTCGTCACCGCTCCACGTCCGTAGTCTCCAGGATGGTCGTCGAGTTCGCGGGCAGAGTCAGCTCCAGCGACTGGCCCTGCCCCAGGCTCTGGCCGCTCACTGCGTCACACGCGGCGACCGGCCTGGGGAAGCTCAGCCGCCGCGCGCCACCCGCTTTGGTGTGGATGGACACGAACCGCGAGTCGGCCCGCACGATGTCAGCCCCATCGGCATCGAAGCGATGCACACCGGCCTCGTCCAGGACCGCCGCCAGCACCTCACGCGGCAGGTAGGGCACGGGACAGTATAGCACAAGCGAGGTCCCCACCCCGCGCCGGACCAGCAGCCCCTCGGGCCTCCCCTCGACATGCCCCAGCACGGTGGCGTTCGGCCCGGCGACGGGCGCCACCAGCGGCCCGAAGGTCCCCTCGCCGAAGCGGCGCAGGGGCGTCGTGACGACCCGCCCGGTCAGCGTGCACAGGCCGCGCAGGTCCAGCGTGACCGCGCCCGCCCCACCCAGGCCGTCCAGGACGAACTTCATCCCCTTGAGCGGGAAGGCCGGCTTCGCGGGCCGTACCTTGGCCCACGGGGCGTTGGTGAAGGCCGCGAAGGGGTAGCGCAACTGCCGCCATTCGCCTCTGCCCAGGCTTTCGGCAGGGCTGACGAACTCCGCCATGTCGGCATCCTTGATGACGACCCGCAAGCCGAGCTGGGGCAGGCCGCTGGTGGCCCGGACATCCAGACCCAGGCCGTCAGCAGCCGCGATCTCGCCCGCCCAGTGCAGATCGCTCCAGGCGTCTACCGTCTGGAAGGTCCAGGTCAGCCCCTGGGCGGCGGGGCGGAAGTCGAACTGCGCGTAGTGGTCGTCCATGTAGACCTTCGAGCGGGGGTTGGACCAGTTGGCCGCCACGTCGAAGCCCGACACGGGTGCCGTGCCCGTGGTCTCGATGGCGCTCTGCTCCTCGGCCGGCAGGTCGCGGGTCAGGCGGTCCTCGGTGGCCGTCACGGCCATCCGCCCGGAGGCGTGCAGCGCCGTCTGCGCGACCTGGAAGCCGGTCGCCTGCTGCACGCGCTGCAGCGACAGGCCATCCGGCCCGGTATAGCCCGGCGCCCACAGGAACACCATGGCGTGCTTGCCGGACTCGCGCAGCCTCTGCACCAACGCCGCCTGCTCGTTGCTCATGGCGGTGGTGTTCAGGAAGACGAGCACCCTATAGCGCGACAGGTCCGCCTGGGCCAACTGCGGCAGCAGGATCTCGTCGAACGGCGCGCCGGTGCGGTACAGCTCGGTTGTGGTGTCCATGATGAGCTTGTAGGCTGTCAGCATGCCCTCGCCATCGGCCAGGTAGTAGGCGCTGTCCAGATCGCATACGAGGGCGACTTCGGCGGCGGACCGGCGCGGGACTGCCAGGACGCGCTCAGCCGTGCCGTAGAGGCTCTTGATCGTGCTCATGATCTCCGGGTGGTCGAACCACCCGCCGACGCTATCGGGCCCGAAGTCCACGTACCAGTAGCCGGTGTGCTCGACCAGGGCTGTGGAGAACTCGCGGCGCAGGGCGGCCAGGGACTCGGTCAGGTTGGCCACGCGCCCATGCTCCTCGCGCGGGTGCAGGTGGGTGCGCGTGTCGGCCTCGATGATGTGGGCTTTGCCGGCGAGGTTGAAGACATTGACCAGGCTGCGCAGACGGCCATCCTCGCCCATCAGGCGGTTGCCGTAGTCATAGGGGGCGACGAAGTAGTCGAGGTAGGGGGACTTGAGCAGGCGCAGGAGGTCGAGGTGGCCGCCCTGGCTCTGGGGGAGCACGCCCATGAAGTAGCCGTAGTAGACGCCGTAGAGGGCGCGGCCGCCGGTGGCCTGCTTGGCGAGCCGGCCGAAGTACTCGATGGCGGCATCCCACTCACCGGTCAAATCGGGCACGACCTCCCCGGTTTCCAGGGTGATTGTCTTCAGCGTCCCCGGTTCGGGCGATTGCGCATCGGCGAGCC
>JAJFUB010000049.1 GCA_021372615.1 bacterium
CGCGCCGGGTGGCGTGATCGTTACGGCCCCCGTCGTGACATCCACGTGGAAATGGGCTGAGTACGGCGAAGCCTCGGCTGTGGGCTCCGGCTGAGTATCGCCGCCGCCGCGCCCCCCACCTCCCCCGCAGCCGGCAAACCATGCCAGGGACAGCAAGCCAAGGACCACAATGACCATCCAGCTACCGCGCCGCAAAGACCCGTACATCGTGTCCCACCTCCGTGTCGTCTGCGACCCTGGCCGCCAGCAGGTAACCACACCGCCCCTGGCTACCACGGCCTCCCAGGCACCAGTGTTGACAGTGTTCGCGAGCCCAGGCCTGTAGTCCTGCACAGAACTACCATTGGTACATGGCCCCGCCAGGGGGAACACGGCAAGGGCGCGATCATCGAAGGTCGCGTTTTCTTGGGTTCACCCCCCTGGCGGGACCCAACCTCACGCTCGGGCGGGATCGGGGGACATCACGATGGCTTGCCCACGGAGGCAAGCGACAGCAGTCCAAAGCCGAAGGCCTTGCAGCTCCCCAGGCCCCGGGCCACAGCCTCACTGAGGAGCGATGGATCGGTGACAGTCAGGAGGCCGTCAAAGAGCACCGCATGGCATGTCAGGGGACGGCGGCGGCGCCCGGCCGGCGCCATGCGCACGAAGCCCTCGCTGGCCGACTGTGTCTGCAGGACGATGAACCCGCTCCGGTCTCCCTGGCGCTGCAGCCAGTCAAGCTGCTCCCTCTCGTGCAGCCAGGCCAGGCGGCGCCGGCCACGCTTGAACGTCGGGTTCGCCCGCAGTCGGAAGCGTAGCAGTTGGGCATGAGCGAACCGGGGGCGCCACACCTTCACCGCCACGTCGGGGGCGCCACCGTCCGCGCTCCCGAGATAGTCGCCCGGCAGGCACGACCAGTCCGGCTCCTGCCACGATTGGACCAGCACGACAGCATCGGTCGCGGCGACCTCCAGACGGAACAGCGCGCCGGCGGTGCGACGGCTGGCGTCGAAGGCCTGCAGCACCGTGCGGTGCATCTGGTACGGGTCAAGCAGGTCCTGTCTGGCCGCTGCCGACTGCAGGTTCAGATCCAGCCGCGACAGGTACAGCAGCCCGGGTAGGCACATGGTGAGGCACCCAACTGGTGCGGACATACCGCACGCGGAAGGCCCGCCGCTGCGGGTGGAAGCTGATCGGGACGTCATAGCGCGGCTCTCCCCCACCGTCGGGCGCTTCGAGCACCAGACGCACCTGCCCAGGGGCGCTGGAGGCGCCGTATGACCTGCTGCCGATCGCGGGGGCTGCTCGCAGGACCTCCTCCAGCGCGCCTGGGGCGACTCCCGCCGCCGGCGGTACGGAGGGCACGTAGCTCCGACGCCCCAGGCATAGCGGCCAGCACGGGTCGCGTAGCGCCCCGTCGAGGCGAGCCAGGAACGCAACCTCGTCGCCATGCAGCCCGACCAGGAAGTCGGCATCGGCCAGATAGTCCCGGCACGACAGGAGCGTACCGCCGCTGCCACCTTGCGCCCGGGCGACGCCATACGGGCCGCCACCGACGGTGCCGCCACCGATGGTCTGGAAGTCCACGCCCGGAACACCCTCGTGGTTCACACGCACCCCCATCGGCAGGGCGGCCAGGCGCGCCACCAACGCGTCATCGTCACGGGAGGCGCCCAGGGCTGCGCACAGCAGGCCGATGACGCCGCTCTTGGAGGGCTCGCGCGCCGTGTCGCGGTGGCTGAAGCGGCTGACCAACCCCCAGGACTGCATGGGCCCGACGAGACGGATGAGCAGGACTGCCACGGTCACTCCTCCGCGAGCCCACTGGCCGCCAGAGCCACATCCACGGCATCGCGCACATGCCGCACGCGCTGGCCGTTGAGGTGTTGCACCGGGCATTCCTCAAGCCAACACGCCGGTCGGGCGGCGATCCCGTCCTCCCCGTACATGTCGGCCAGCTTGCCCCAGTAGGTGTCGGCCGCGATGACGCTCTTGGCCACCAAACCCAGACGGTCGCTGGCCGACACGAACACGGGGTGCTCAAAGGCGTTCGCAAGCGACCAGCCGGCGCCATGGCTGCGCGCCACGATCATCACGAAGCTGGGGGGGTTGGCGGCCGCCATCCCGTTCTGGCGGCCGGAAGGAACGGCCGCGATGGCGGCGTGGAGGAAGCCGGCGAGCGTGTCGGCAGCCAGCTCCGCGTCTCCCGCCAGGTTCGTGAGCAACTGCTCGATGGATACCGCGGCATAGCGGTAGAAGCAGGCGCTGTTGAACTCGATGGTGCCGATCATCTCCGCTCCAGGTCCCTCGCGAGGCTTGAGGTCGTCCACAGCGCTGAAGAAGTCCATCTCGACGACCGCCCGATGGGTGGAGATGGCATGGGCCACCTGGCACGCGGCCTGCACGTTGAGGTGGGCGTTCTCGGCGATCATGCGCCCGAACAGGGCAATGTCCGGGGCCATGGTCCCCGGCTCGAAGCGCGCCGTGAGCTGCCGGGCAAGCTGCTGCAGAGGGTCGCGGCGCCTGGTCCCCGCAGTGCCGCTGCCCGGGCCCCCGCCGGACGCGAGCGCGTCCCAGTTGTCATCCACTAGTTGCGTGAGGCGCTGCACCTCATCGTCCCCTACGTACATGAGCGCCCGCGTGCGGTCACTGGGCCCCAGTTGCCCGACCAACTCCTGCAAAACAGCGGGCACGAGCCGTCGCGCCTCTTCGGGGGGACGCCCCCGGCGCTCGAGAGCGGCGCAGACCAGCTCGACGAGGCGCTTGGTGCGCACGCTGCGGACACCGGCAATGCCCAGGAAGTCCGGATGCCAGCGAATGGCACGCTTGAGGCACTGGCTGGAGATGCGGGCACGCCGTACGCCCCCGAAGAGACAGTCCTTGGGAGAGTTGGTGTCGTCACGGTTCAGACACGAGGGTGCAAAGCTCTGCAGCAAGTGCAGTTCCATCAACATCGCGCATCTCCCCGCCGTTGCTGCCGTCGGCCGCTGCAGCCTGCGCACGGCCCTGTTGGGGCACCGCGTCGTGCGCTTCAGGTTGACAGCCTTCGGCGGCCCAGAAGCTCCGCGCCCACCTGGCCTGCACCCGCCGCAGCGGATCATCCCAACATCGGAGGTCAGCCAGCAGTTGCGCCCAGTTCAGCGGCACATCGGCGGCTCGCGCCAGATAGACGAGGTGGCGCAGGTGCTCTCCCACGTCCTCGGCGTCCGCTTCGAGCAGAGCCACGAAGCGTCGTTCGAGACTCGGGGTCAGACGGCGACGCAGGGCAATCTGAGCCATGGTGAGTCCCAGGTTGCCCTCTGGTGCGCCGGCCGGGTGGGCCGCAAACAGCGCAGCTACCAGATGGTGCCGGGCCAGCTCGGCCTGGCTCACATTAGCCGTCCAGCGGGCCAGCCAGCGCACACTTCGCGGGTTGGTCCCCGGCCGCTTGCCCAGCTCAGCCGCCAAGTCGGCCAACGCCCCGCGCGGGCCGCTGCTGGCGAGGCGCTGGAGGTAAGCAATGAACCGGAGGTCGCGCGCAGACGGCCTCAAAGCGCCCCGCCCCCAAGGGGGTCGAGAAGCTCGTGCTGCAGCGTGCGCGCCAGGCGGTCCTGCAACTGGGCCCGGCGCCGCCATGCGCCCCGGCTATGAGCTGAGCGCTCCGCGCTGACCGACCACAGTTGGAGAGCCTGTCGGCAGCAGCACGCCGCCCACCAGCGCAGCGCCTCCCCTCGCTGGTCCACGGATCCGGAGAGGCGTCCGGGAAGGGCGTCTATGGCGTCGTGCAGGCCGTTCCAGAAGCCGCAGTCGGCCTGTCCTCCCCACTGGGACGGTCGCCCCACGGCCAGGTCCTCCGGCTGGGCCAGTCGCCACAGGTGCTCGCCCAGAATGGCGTGCGTGCGCTCGGCCGCGCGTAACGCGAGGTCCAGGTCGGCCAGCATGTCCTGATCGCGCAGACAGGCGGCCGGCAGACTGCAGCGTTCGCGCCGCCACAGATCCACCCGGGCCTTCTCGCCGGCCAGGCCCATTACGGCCACCTGCGTGCGCGCTCCCATGGGCAGGGCCCCGCGGGCTATCCGCCGGGCCAGTACCTCCAGGACAAGGGGCCTACGCCAGCGGGCCGTCGAGGGCTTCGTGGCCCGGACGAGGTAGCGCCACCAGTTCTCACCGCGGCGCAACCGCAGCGCGTGCCACACTCCGCCTGGCCGTTCATCGGCGAAGTAGCCCAGCATCGGGTCGCACGCCAGGCGGCGGACGCTGAACTGGCGGCCGGGCATGACGATGGCCTCGGCTACGCGCCCGTCACGCCGGGGACGGAGGCAGATGGAACGGGGCTGCCAGGTCAGGAGGTCGAGATAGCCCCCCGGCGGCTCCTGGGCGTCGGGTGGGGCGTCACGTTCCCACGCCGGCATGTCGTCGGTCGTGGCCGGAACCGGTTGGTGCTCGTGCGGGTCGTATGGCACCAGGTTGAGCAGCAGCGTCTGCAGGAGGTTCTCTCCGCAGGCCAGGAACACAGCGGCGTGCGCCAGGGGGCCAGCCACTACTCCCCGCAGACAGTGGCCGTCGCCACAGGAGCCGCTGACGCAGAACAGGTGGTGGCTAAAGAGCCAGCGCGCGGCCTGCGCCGGGCTCACCGGCGCCGGGACGTCGTCGCGGTGGTGATCCCACACGGTTGCCTGGTGGCCAGTGGACCGCTCCGGGGCCAGGCGGGCCACCGGGCTGGCCAGTCGCCCGGGCAGGCCAGACACCTGGGCGCAGGGACGCCGGGGGTCGAACAGGTCGAAACGGTCTGCCACCCGGTCGAGGTACGCCCGCAGGGGCGCCTCGTCCAGTCGCCGGGCACGCCACAGACGCTCCCACGCTGCCTCGTCGGCCGGACCGTAGGCGCGATGCAGCACCGCCAGCAGGAGGCGATGTAGCGCCACCGTGACCAGCGGCGACTCGTCGGTGATCTCCCGGATATCAGTCGCCCGCGCGAGGGCCTCCGCCAACCCCATCTCCACCTGCTCCCCGGAGAGCAGCAGCACCGGAATCCACGGCTCGCAAAGCAAGTTGAAGCAACTACCCATCGCAGCCTACCACTACGCGGTCACAAGTCCCAGCTCCGCATCCAGTCGGACCCGCATATCCCCCAGGCGGGCCGTCAGGTCGCTATCGAGAAGCAGCGGCGTCAGGCGCTGCAGGGCCGGCAGGTGCCGCCAGCTCTCAGGTCGGGCGCGCAGGAGAGCGCCGTGCAGCGCCTCGTGGCCGCGGATGGTGATGGCGTGGCGCAGCAGCGAGGCCACGGCCCCCTCTGCCGGCGCCTCACCGTTGGGGCCCTCCAGGGGCACGCACAGCGACGTCCCGGCGATGCGGCACTCACCGTCGCACTGCTGCAAGCACACCACCTGCAAGGCGGGCAGATCATCCCAGCGCGTGGCAAGAGCGCCCGCTGTCCCCACGGCCAGGCCACCGGCCGCAGGGGAGCCATCGGCACGCCAGAGCGAGGCGTACACCTGCGCCTGCAGGCGCGCCTGGAGTCTGTGAGCAGCCGCGTCCAGCCGGGCAGCCAGGGGCCCCGCCAACTCGGCTTCATCCGGCGGCGCGTAGCAGGCTTCCACCAGCGGTTGGGTATCTGCCGGCAGCATCAGTCCGCTACGGCCCTGGAGCAACTGCCACGTGCGGAGCAGGACGTACTCATCGTACACGGCCGCACTGGCGCCGAAGTCCGGCAGACCGTCGCCGTCCAGCGGCGGTGCCAGGAACCAGGCCTGCGGCCCCTGCAAAGCAGGGGGACGCGGGCGCTCATGCCGTTGTAGCCGCCCCAGGCGCTGGAGCAGCGCATCTACCGGGGCCAGTTCCGTCACGAGCAGGTCAAAGTCAAGGTCCAGGCTCTGCTCTACCACCTGCGTGGCCACGACGATGGCCTTCCCAGGCCGCTCGGCCCCCTTGCCGAAGCACCGGAGAAGGTGGCGTTCACGCTCCTCGCGCAGCGTCTGCGGATAGCGGCCATGCACCAGGCTCAGAGCCACGTCGGTCCCGTGCATCGCGCACCGCAGGCGGCAGTACATCGCCTGGGCGCCGCCAACCGTGTTGCAGACCACCGCGGCGCACCCGCCGCCGTCGAGCTGCGACAGCAGTTCGCAGGGCAGGTTGTCCTGGCCCGCCAGATGCCGGAGGTGCACCCGCCGCTGGCTGGTCGAAGGCAGGGGCGCGACTTCCTCGTAGGTGCCGGTCGCCAGGGTGACGCGGGGATAGGCGATCTGCGTGGGCGCTGCCATCCCGCCGTACGCCTGCAGCAGCTCGGCCCGTTGCGCCTCGGGCAGAGTCGCCGAGAGCATGATGACCGAGCAGTTCAGCGCTGCCAGCCATTGCAGCAGTCGCCCCAGCAACCCCGAGGTGTAGGCATCGTAGGCGTGGACTTCGTCGAGGATGACGATCTTGTTCGCCAGCCCCAGCAACCGCACCCACGCCTGCTGGTCGGACAGCACCGCCAGCAGCGCCTGGTCCACGGTGCCCACGCCCGTGCGCTCGAGCAGGCGGGCAGCGGGGCTGCCGAGCGTGCCGGCGTGACAGAGCGGGCTGTCGGGCAGCCCAGGATAGGCGCACAGCCGCTCGTGCATCGCGGCCGAGGTGGCCTGAGTGGGCAACGCCAGGTAGACGCCGGCCTGGTGCCCATGGCGGAGCCACTGGTGGGCCAGGTGCAGCGCCGCTTCGGTCTTGCCGCTCCCCGTCGGGGCCTCGATCAGCACCAGCGACGGTGCCTTCACCGGACCAGCCAGGGACGCCACGCGACGCTGCAGCGCGTTGGGGGGGAATCCGAAGAGTTCCTCGAAGTCAGCGACAGGAGGCGGCACCTTCCCCCAGTCCGCGCTCCGGGCCGCCTCTACAGCCCGTTGCCGCGCCAACTCCGTGTACGTGGTCTCATCTGTGCGCGGGGGCTGAGGCGCGTGCTCAGACGTCTGCGAAGCCAACCAATCGGCCACTCGAACCAATCCCCCCAGTAGCGAAAGTAGGGCGCGCGACGGGTGCGCCAGCCCGTCGGGCATGGGCTGGCCGGACACCCCGGACAGCCCGAGCAGAGCCCCGAACAGCTCGAGGCGAGCCGCCTCCCACGCTGCGTTGCCCAGGTGCCGCTCGGCGGCCATTGCGGTGCGTGGCGGCCCGGGCACCCCGTGATGGGCGGCGATGACCGTGGCCAGGTCCAGTGCCACGGTACCTTCGAGCTGGTCAGGGACCTGGGCGCGCAGCATCCCGTGCAGGATCATCAGGCCCAGGGCGTCATGCGCACGGGCCGCCCCGCGCGGGAGCACCCAACCCCGTTCGCGCAGGCGCTGCCGCTGCGCCGCCTCCTGTCCCTGGAACCCGGGCGTGGCTTTCCCCAGATCGTGCAGACCGGCCAGAAAGGCGAGCCAGCGGCGCACCGCGTCGGGTTCAGCCTGCGCCAGCGAGCAGTAGAGGTCGCGGGTGGCGGGGGGGAGAACGTGTTTCCACAACGCTTCTGCGGTGACCGCCGCGTCTATGAGGTGGTAGGCCAGGGGATGGTACCCGGTGGGAGCATGCGGCCGCAGCTTCCCCCAGAGGTCAAGTACGCGACCCGACTGTCCCCGGGAACCGTCTGCTGTGTGGTTGGGTGAGCCTGGTGAAGCCGCTACCGACTTGTCTGGCCGGGTCAATGCCATGCGCCCCCAGAGTTCCCGCCTCAGCGCTCCCCCCCTGCCCCGCGAGTGGGCCAATAGATAGACCGCGGCGTTCACCTGCACATAAGGGGAAGCTCAAGAGTACCGCAGTGCACGATAATGATGCAGATCGTCCATCAAGATACGGACAAGGAGTTGCCCCGGGGGAAGCGAACTGTGCCCTCGCCTTGCGCGAGGCCACGGTGCGGCGCCATCGCCGCGGAGGACTGACATGTTGACGTCACAGACCGTGCGAGAGTACGCCGCCCGACTGGCGGCCGGCGAGCCGACCCCGGGCGGCGGTAGCGCGGCCGCCCTGGTGGGGGCCCTCGCCGTGGCCCTCGGAGAGATGGCCGCGAACTTCACCCGCGGGAAGGACACCTGGGAGCGCGTCGAGGCCCCCCTGGCGCGTCTGGAGCAGCTCCGCGAGACCTTGCTCGACCTCACTGACGCCGACCCCGAGGCCTATGCCCCGGTCGCAGCCGCCTATGCCATGCCCCGCGCCACGGAAGAGGAGAAGGCCGCGCGCCGGGAGGCCATTCAGGCGGCGCTCAAGCAGGCCGCGCACGTGCCGCTGCAGGTCGTGGGCCGCGTGGCCGACGCCATCGCCGAGCTGCCCGCTCTGGCCGAGCACGCCAACAGGAACTTGCTCAGCGACGTGGGAGTGGCCGCGGCCTTCGCTCTGGCGGCCCTCAAGACAGGATGGCTCAACGTGGAGGTCAACCTCGCCAGCATCAAGGACGAGGAGTATGTCGAGGACATCCGCGGCGCGTGGCAGGAACGCCTGTGCGAGGCGGAGAAGACTGCCGCAGTTGTGTGGGAGCAGGTCTCAGAGGCCATCTCCGGGTGAACAGGCCGCCGTCTGTCGCCCCTCGCCAAACCCTATCGCTTGGAGGCTCGTGATGTCCGCCACATTGCTTGAGGGGGCGCCCATCGCCGACCGCATCAAGGAGGACGTGAAGGCGGCCATCGCCGCCCTGGGCCAGACGCCCAAGCTGGCCGCAATCCTGGCCACCGACAACAAGGGCGCCGAGTTCTACGCCAAGAGCCAGGGCAAGGCCTGCGAGGAAGTCGGCATAGACTTCGACCTGCAGACCCTTGCCCCCGACGCCAGCCAGGGCGAGATTGAGGCGAAGATCGCCGACCTGAACGCCGACCCGTCGGTGACCGGCATCATCCTGCTCATGCCCGTGCCCCCCGGTGTGGACGGCAGGGCCCTGCAGCGCTGCATTGACCCGCAGAAGGACGTGGACGGCGTCCACCCGGTGAACCTCGGCGGGGTCGTGCAGGGCAGCCACGTGCTGGCCCCGTGCACGGCGCAGGCGGTCTATGCCCTCGTCGAGGCCTCCGGCGTGCCGCTGTTCTGCGACCCGATGGAGTCCATGGGCAAGGGGGCCGAGGTCGTGATGGTCGGTCATTCCGAGATCGTCGGCAAGCCCAGCGCGCTGCTGCTGCTGGACAAGTTCTGCACGGTCACGGTCTGCCACATCGGCACGAAGGACCTCAAGGCCCACACGACGGCAGCGGACGTGTTGATCGTCGCGGTCGGCAAGGCGGGCCTCATCAGGGGCGAGCATATCAAGCCCGGCGGCATCGTCATTGACGTGGGCATCAACCGCGTGAAGACCGAGGACGGCAAGAGCAAGATCGTGGGCGACGTGGTGTTCGACGAGGCGGCCGAGATCGCCAGCCAGATCACCCCGGTCCCCGGCGGGGTGGGTACGGTGACGACGGCGATGCTGCTCAAGAACATCATGGACGCAGCGAAGCTGCAGGCGTAGAGCCACTTGAGTCCGGAGGGAAAGCAGTGGAACTCGTGGTCGTCCTAGTCGCCATCTTCCTGGGGGCGGGGCTTCGTACGCACCTCGCATGGTGGCTTGCGGTCCCAGCGGTGCTCTTTGCCGGGGCCGAAGTCGCAGTGGTTGCCATGGACGTTCGGAACTGCCTAGACATCCGGAGGTCCGTGTTGCGCCTGCTGGAGCAGGTACTGGTGTGCAGCGACTACCGAGGCCATGCGGCTGAGATCGAGACTGCCCTCAAACGGTGCCAGGACCCGCTGGAGGCCTACACCTTGTGGGCGGTGGCGATCTTCCCAGCGTACATCGTGTCCGCGCGCTTGTTCGCTTGGTACTCGTTGTCTGCGCCCTGGTACCTCATTGTTGCCGCCGCGATGGTAGGCAACGGCATTCTGACTTTCCTTCTCGTGCGACTGGTGTGCCTGCCTATCGCGAGACTCAGGACTCGCTTCCCCAGTGTCATGCTGAGCGTTCGCGATGCCCACACCTGGGATGGCTGCAAGTGCACGACTTGTCAGGCCACTCGAAATGAGGAGCATGCTTGGCAAGGCTGTGTCTGCGAGCTGTGCGGCGAGACGCGTGATGAGGAGCACGACTGGGCCGGCTGTGGCTGCCGACGGTGTGACAAGGTGGCGCCAACGGGACACCAACTCGTCCAATGCAGGTGCACAGCCTGCGGACACACGATCCACACATGGCAAGACGGCATTTGTCGCGTGTGTGGGGTTGATCGTCCGAAGCCACCTCAGGTTGCCGCTGGCGAGGAGGCGCCCCCACGCGTATCGGCCTCAGCCGGTCTTGTGCGGTGCGCCAAATGTGGCAACAATGTCAGTATTGAGAAGGAAGCCTTCACGTGTACGCGGTGTGGCCGCTGTACCTGCTGGGCCTGTGTCGCGAATGCGCATGTCGAACGGTATGGCTTCGGAGCGGGCAGGGAGGCTGTCATGTTCTGCATCCGAGCATCGGGGGGGCGAGGGCAGGCACCGTGCCCGATGTGCGGCAAAGAGGCTGCACGCAAGGGCCCGTAGCGGAAGCCGTCGTCCCGAGGGGTTCGATGCACCGGGGCGAAGCATGGGGGCCATGAACGACCAACCCGATCGGACACTGACCATCGACCTCCTCGTCGCCGGCGGGGGCACCGCTGGTTGCGCTGCGGCCATTGCGGCGGCGCGGCGCGGGCACTCTGTGCTGCTGGTGGAAGAGGCCAACGCCCTCGGCGGGACCTCCACCACCGGCGGGGTCGCCGAGTGGTTCGCCTCGCTTGGCGGCCTCGGCGACATCTTCGACTGCGTGCAGGCCGAACTGGAGCGCTACGGGTCCCGCTACAGCCGCCACTTCAGCCCTGAACACCTCAAGATCATCTGGCAACTACTCGCCGAAGAGGCCGGCGTGCGGCTGCTACTGCATACCAGCCTCGTCTCGGCCACGACCGAAAGCGACCGCGTCACGAGTGCAGGGCTCGTCAGTTGCAGCCGGGCGCTGACGGCGCAGGCGCGCGTCTTCATTGACTGCACCGGCGAGGGTGACCTGGCGGCGCTGGCCGGGGCGGAGTTCGACCAGGGCGACCCGGCGACCGGCCGCACGCTGCACATGACGCTGACCTTCACCCTCCACGACACCGGGCGGCCCGTCACACCGTACCTGCCGCCCGGCCTCTCCCCCATTGACAGCGAAGCCGACCTGCCCGGCCTGTTGGCCCTCGCGCCGCTGGGCGATGGTCGCGTCTACTGCAACATGACCAAGGTCATGGGGCACGATCCGACCGACCCGCTGAGCCTGACGGACGCCGAGTGTGAGGCGCGGCGACAGGTCGCCCGCCTGCTGCACTCCCTGCAGCGCACGCGCTACCCCAATCATTCGTTGTGCGCGACCGGGGCGCGCATCGGCATCCGCGAGGGGCGGCGCATCCGGGGTGAGTACACACTCACCGAGGACGACGTCCTGGGCCCCCAGCCGCGCGACTTCCCCGATGGCGTGGCCGTCGCCACCTCCCAGATTGACTTCCATAGCCTCACGCGGCCGGGCAACGCGGGCTGGCGGCAGCGCGTGGAGCCCTACGCGATCCCGCTGCGTTGCCTGACGGTGCGCGGGTTCGGTAACCTGCTGGTGGCCGGCAAGTGCGTCAGCGCTGACCAGGTCGTCCAGAGCAGCCTGCGCATGACGCCGACGTGCTGCGCGATGGGCCAGGCCGCCGGCACCGCCGCCGCCCTGGCGCTGGAGGCGGGCCATGCGGACGTGCGCGCGGTGGACATGGCGGCCCTGCGGGGCGTCCTGCAGGCGGACGGCATGGAACTGGACCCGCGGCGCCACGAGGCCTTCGCGCCCTCTCCCCTCGAGACGCGCGAGCAGAGCATCTGAGATGTGACCATGCCTGTCAGCGCCTGTGCCGCTGCCATCGGGCCCTACACTTCCTCAGTAGCTCCGGAGGAGGCCCCATGACACAATCTGCCCTGCTACTCATCCTCTGCCTCCTGGTCGTCTGTGCCTCCGCACAGGCTCAGCCGCCGCCGGGCTTCAAGCTCCACGGCTCCTTCACGGGCATCGGCGGCGGCCTGAACACGGTGGTCGGCCCCGGCCCGGACGGCAAGACAGAGTGGGTCTACAGCTCCCACGTCTACAGCGATAGGTTCGACATAGTGGCGGTCGAGCCCGCCACCGGTCGGACCGAGGTGTTCACCTGCCCGCTCGCCGGCGAGTGCGGCGCATGGGCCCTGGTCCTCGGGCCGGACAGGCAGATCTATGCCGGGAGCCTCCCCCGCGCGCGGGTCTGGCGGCTGGACTGGCCTTCGCACAGCCTCATGGACATGGGCCAGCCCAGCCCGGCCGAGCAGTACATCTGGCAGCTTGCCGTAGGCGCCGACAAGAAGCTCTATGGCTGCACGTACCCACAGGCCAAGCTGGTGCGCGTCGACCCGGCCACGGGCAAGGGTGAGGACCTCGGGCGCATGAACGAGACCGAGATGTACGCTCGTGAGATCGCGGCCGATGACAAGGGGTTCGTCTACATCGGCATCGGCTCCTCACAGCGCGACGTGGTGGCCTATGAGATCGCCACCGGCACGCACCGCAGCATCCTCCCGCCCGATCTGGCCAAGCCAGGTTGGGCCGGCGTCTACCGGGGAGCCAATGGCGGCATCTACGCCGCCGTGGGCAAGTGGCTGCGTCTGGATGGCTTCAACCCGCCGGTGGAGGTGCCCGAGGCTGAGGTCTCCAGGCCGGCGCCGCCGACGCTGGCGGACGGAACGATCGTGTACTACCACGGCGCAACCATCGGTCTCCGAGACCCGGCGACAGGGCAGATCGCCGAGCGGGCGACCAGCTACAAGGGGAAGCCGCAGGCCATCTTTCGCCTCGGCCTTGGCCCGGACGGCCGTCTCTATGGCAGCACAGCCATGCCCATTCACTTCTTCTGGGCTGACCCCGACAGCGACAAGTGGGAGGAGATCGCCGAAGCCGGCGGCGGGGAGTTCTACTCCTTCCTGGCCTGGAAGGACCGGCTCATCGGCTGCGCGTACAGCGCCCCGTCGCCGATCATGATCTACGACCCGAAGCAGCCCTGGAAGCCTGCCGCCAAGCGGGAGGGCAACCCCTGGCAGATCCACTATGAGGGCGAGAACGCCGGCTGGCGGCCAATGGCACTGGTCAACGGTCCCAACGACCGGGTCTACATCGGCGCCGTCTCCGGCTACGGGGCGCTCGGCGGGCCGCTGTGCGTCCTCGACCCGGCCACCGGCAAAGTGGGCCAGACGATGCACCTGGTCCAGGACCAGAGCGTCATCTGTCTGGCGGTGTTGCCGGACGGGCTGATCGTCGGGGGCACGACCGTCGGCGGGGGCGGCGGCAGCCACGCCACCCAGACGGAGGCGAAGGTCTTCCTGTACGATCCGCAGAAGCGCGAGAAGCTGTTCGAGACTGTGGCCGTGCCGGGCAAGAGCGCCATCGAGGCTCTCGGGGTCGGCAAGAATGGCCTCGTCTACGGCTTCGCAGGCGGCGACACCATGTTCATCTTTGACCCGAAGCAGCGCAAGGTCACCGCGACAGCGCCCAACCAGCTGGGCGGCGTGACCTACAACAGCGTCTTCCCCGGCCCGGATGGCGTGCTGTACGGCCTCTACCATGCCGGCATCTTCCGGGTAGACGAGGCGACGAACCAGATCAAGCAGGTGGCGGAGTACCCGGCGGGCATCAGCGCCGGTGTGGCCCTGCGCGGCCGCGACATCTTCTTCGCCAGTGGCCCGCGGATCGTGAGCTATACACTGCCGCAGTAGCGCGTGGGCGCGCAACCATAGCCGCGTGGGCGCGCGTGTCCTCACGCGCGCGGGGCGGGCTGGAAGCCCGCACTACACTGTACTGCGCGCACCCTTGGCCGCGTGAGGACACGCGGCCCCACGCGACACAGAGGAGACCAACATGGCATACCGCATCGGCATCATCGGCTGTGGCGGACAGGGCAAGGCCCACGCTCGGGAATGGACGCAGCTGGACAACTGCGAGGTCGTGGCGGTGGCGGACCCGCTGCCCGAGCCCATCGCCGCCATGCAGGAGCAGTTCCCAAACGCGAAGGCCTATGCCTCGCATGGCGAGATGCTGGAGGCTGAGCCGCTGGACATCGTCTCGGTCGCTACGTGGCCGAACGTGCATGCCGAGCCGACGATCATGGCCGCAGAGCGCGGCGTACACGTCCTGTGCGAGAAGCCCATGGGACTGGACCTGCAGGAATGCGATGCGATGATCGAGGCCTGCGAGCGCAGCGGCGTCGCGCTGGTCATCAGCCACAACCGGCGCAACGACCCGCGCTACTTCAAGCTCCAGCAACTGCTCGCCGACGGCGCCATCGGCAAGCTCTGCCGCGTCCATGCCGCCGACAAGGGCTACGAGGTGGGCTACGGCCTGATGAACATCGGCACCCACATCTTCGACGGGCTGCGGATGGTTCTGGGCGATGTGGCGAAGGTCTTCGCCCACCTCACCGTGGACGGGCGCGACCTGACGCCCGAGGATATCACCACCGAGGGCCCGCGCGGGACGGGCTGGGTCGCGGGCAAGGAGGGCACGGTCATCCTGCACTTCCAGTCCGGCGACGAGGCGATCGTCGAGTGGGACCCGAACGTCAATCGCTTCAGCGCCGAGTACATCGGCACCGAGGGCCGTCTGCGCTTCCTGCCGACGAAGCACGACCTGTACCACTTCCCCCATGCCACGATGACCGATGAGAACCAGGGCGACTGGCGCCAAGTGGAGTTGACGCCCGAGGAGAACCCGTACGGCTATCCGGGCACCTCGACGCGAGGGCACATGATGCGGGGGATGCTGGCGTGGATCGAGGGCGGGCCGCGCTACGACACCAGCGACGGCCTGCAGGGCCGGGCGGCCCTTGAGATCATCTCGGCGGTGTACTGGTCGGTGATGAGGGGCGGCTGGCAGGAGCTGCCGCTGCAGGACAAGCGGCACCCGCTGAAGGTGTGGAGAGGGTAGGGCTCACGGCTCGAGGTCGTCGAGGAGCAGCACGGCGATGCCGTCGAGGCGCTTGAGCGTTAGGTCGTTCGTGATGATCGCGTCACAACCGGCAGACATTGCAGCGGCGACCTGGAGGGCATCGGCGAGCTTGAGGCCGTGTCGGGCCCTCAACTGGGCCGCCTGCAGCCCCTCCGCTCTGCCGAGGCTCTGGAACCGAGTAGCGGCACCCCCGACGATCAGGCGTAGGTAGCCTTCCGCCAGATCCGGCAGGCCGAGACGCATTGGATGCACCAGGCACTCCGCCAGCGTGACCGGCGAGGTCACCAGTGCGATACCCAAGGCCTCCCGCGTGGCCATGAACTGAGCCATCCGCTCGCCGTAGATGGGGTTGCCTTCGAGGTAGTAGATGAGTGGAGCCGTATCCAGAAACACGGACTGGAACGGCTTGAGTGCTTCGCTAACTCTCATCTGACGACCCGGACCTCATCGGACTCCCGGCGCGTACGAGTGACCCACTCCTGGGCGTCTTCACTGCAGAGGGGGTACGGCGCGCTACCCGCGTAGTCCTCCCACCGCGGGCGCGCGGCGCCGTTGTCCTTGGCCTGTTCCAGCTTCGCCGTCAGTACCCCAACCAGCAGCCGCTGCTCCTCCGGCGAGAGCTTCGTCGCCTCGTCCAGCACGCGGGCGTAGGATGATGCGCTCATCGTTGGTGCTCCTACCGACTTCTATGCGTACCTGAGTATACCACATCGGCCCCGGGGATGTGCAGTGGCGTGCATGTCTGCGGCAGAGATGCGCGGCGTCGTCCGAGAGCACCGTGGAAGTGCCAAGAGAGGGATTCGCCGTGCCCGAGGGCGAATAGGCGCCAACAGCCCAACCGGAGGGGATGGGAGACGACCATGCAACAACTCCTCATGGCCGCACTGCTGTATACCGGCACCTTCTCCGGCGTCGGTCTCGACAACCTCATGGACCGGCCGATCATCGCGCCGGACATGGTCGTCGCAGCCGAGGGACGCCAGATGGCGCAGTACGCCACCGGCCTGACCCTCGAGGAGCGCGACGGCAAGACGGTGGGGCTGCCGCAGAAGGACTTCAGTCTCAAGCTGCAGGCCGACCTCGCGACCGGCGACTACCTCCTCTCGTTCCTCTCCTCGGCGCCCAATCGCGGCTCGGACTCGCTGTGGGTGTCGGTGGACGGCGCGCGGCTGGCGACGCCGCTGGTGCTGTCGGTCGGGAACGTTGCGCGCAACTCGCTCGGCATCCCGATCCGGCAGGCCGGGAAGCATGAGATCGAGGTGACGCTGCGCGAAGAGCCCGGCGCGGTGCTGTGCGATGTGCAGTTCGGGCGGCTGCAGATCAAGCCGGCACAGCCGGCCTTGCGCCCCGAACTGGCGGGCCAGCACCCGCGCCTGCTGTTCACGGCCGAGGACCTTTCCCGGCTGCGCGCGCGCCTCGATGACCCGCGCGTGCAGCGCTACTACCAGTTGCCCGACGTGCTCACCCGCAAGCCTCCTGTCTACAAGGACAAGGCACGCAACGGTGGCTCTTTCCGCACGCTGGGCAACTACGCCCTCGGCTACCTGCTCAAGCCCGATCCGGCGCAACTGCAGGGCGTGAGTGCCTGGCTCGACGAGGCCACACGCTACGGCTCGGTGGGCGTGGACCTGGACGCCGAGTACTTCCTCGAAGGGTTGGCGTTCAGCTACGACTGGCTCTACAACGATCTCCCGCCCGACCTGCGTGACCGTGTGCGGCAGACCATCGCCGACAAGTGCCGCGAGATCTACACCGCCTCGCTGGGCGGGCAGCAGGGGGGAGGCTACCAGTACCAGCAGAACCACTACTGGTTCGCGCACCTGGCCCTGGCCGAGGGCGCGGCCGCCGTCTATGGCGAGGTGCCCGAGGCCGCCGACTGGCTGGCCTGGGCGTGGGATCGCTTCGAGCGCATCGCCGTCACCTTCGGCCCGGACGGCGGCTTCCACGAGGGCCTTAGCTACTGGGACTTCTCGATGCCCACGCTGTACCTGTACCTGGACCTGTACGAGTGGTGCACGGGCCTGAAGATGACCGCGGCGGACCAGGGACTCCGGGGACAGTTCGAGTTCCGCTTCCGCCACCTGTATCCCGGCTTCGCCCTCAGCGCCGCGCTCGAAGACAGCAGCCCCACCACGGGCACGCCCTGGACGGCACTGGGCCTGTGGCAGGCCAAGCGGTTCCACGACTCGGCGACGATGGGGCTGGTTCAGGCCCTGGGCAAGGAGCCACTGTCGGCCAAGCAGAACCTGCTCTGGCTGGATGAGACGGTGGAGCCCAGGGACCCGCTCCCGAGCCTGGCCCTGGCACGGCACTACGCCGATGTCGAGGATGTCTTCGCGCGTACTTCGTGGGGCCCCGAGGCCACCGCGCTCGCGTTCGTCAGTCGGCCGCTGGGCGGCCACATGTACGCGGAGTTGTGCCAGCGCTATGGCCTCAGCGGCACCGGCCACAACCACCCCGAACAGAACCACTTCGTGCTCTTCGGCCGAGGCGAGGTACTCGCTGCCGATCCGGGCTATACCTACGACAAGCAGACGCGCGATCACAACACCGTGCTGGTGGGCGGCAAGGGCCAGTACGGCGATGGTGAGATGTGGCCCCGGCCCAACCCCGGCCGGGCGCACATCACCGGCTTCGCGACCGAGGGTGATATCACCGTCGCCGCCGGGGACGCGGCCTCGGCCTACCCGCCGGAGCTGGGCCTGACCCGCTTCGACCGCATCATCGTCCTGGCGGGCCGCGACCTCGTGGTGGTCTACGACCGCCTCGCCGCCAAAGAGCCGCAGGCCTTCTCCTGGCTGCTCCACCACTTTGGGCAGGTCACCCAGGCGGGCGCGGCCTGGACCATCGTCCGCAACCAGGCGCAGTTGACCGTGCTGCCGCTCACGCCGGCCAATCTCGTCGGCGAGGCCAGCACCTACCGCCCGCAGTTCATCCACCCGACGCGCAACCTCACCCCCAAAGAGCCTGACATCAACCTGCTGGAACTGCGCACCGAGCCGCTGCGCAAGGCCACGTTCCTCGTGCCGCTGCTGATTGGCGGCCAGGGCTCTACCCCGCCGCCGGTGCAGAACCTGTCTGACGCCACCCGCGCGGCTCTGCGAGTGGGCGATACCGTCCTGTGCTTCAACCAGAACGCTGGCGAAATGGTGGTGCCCACCCCCTGGGGCGAGCAACTGAAGACGAAGGCCCGGGCGGTCGTCGCCCGGTTGCAGGATGGCAAGCACCAGGTTGTGGGCATGGAGGCCAAGTAGATTGCGCACCCACGAACGCTGGATCTGGACCGAACTCATCGGCTTCGATGTCACGCAACCGGACCACGGCGTGCAGCAGTACCTCGACGACGCGGGCTTCGTGCCCGATGTCATCTGCCTGCTGCTGGCCTCGCCGGACTTCGTGCTGTCCCACCAGGATCGCGACGACGAGTTCGACCTGCCCCCGGACGCGTGCTCGCGCGACGGGCATGAGCTGGGGCGGCACCGCCAGCGCCAGGTGTGGACCAACCACCAACTGCAGGCGCTGATCGCCAGCCTGCAGGCCCGTGGCGTGAAGGTCTTCCTCACGGTCTTCACGCGCTGGTATGGCGACCAGCACCACCCCGAGTGGCTGGGCGAGCACCCCGAGCTGTTCATGGTGTTCAGGTCGCTCGGTGTCGCCCACGCGCTCAACGCCCTGGCGCGGCTGAGCGACGGGACCTTCTTCGAGGACATCTGGGCCCGCAAGCTCGTGCAGACGCTCGCGTATTACGGCTTCGACGGCTGGCAGGGAGCGGACGGTTGGGGGCCGCTCAACGGGCCGATCTTCGAGGTGGACTTCTCTGACGACATGATCGCGCAGTTCGGCGAGGCGACGGGACTCTCGCTGCCCGAAGTCGTCACGCAGCCCTGCGGGCACGACCCGGAGAAGCTCACACCGCGCGCCGACTGGATCTGGCGGAATGCCCGCCAGGAGTGGATCAGCTTCTGGGCTGACCGCTGGGCGGGCTTCTGGACCAAGGTGATGGACGCGCTGCACGCCGCGGGCAAGCAGGCGGTCATCAACTCGGCCTGGGGGCGCGCGCCCTTCGAGGCGCTCTACCGCTACGGCGTGGACTACCGCAAGATCGCCGCCACGGGCGTGGATGGGATGATCGTCGAGAGCGCGGCCGCCGGCTTGAGCCTCGACCCGCGGCCCTCCGCCGCCGACGCTGTCCGCCACTTCGACTTCCTCTCCATGCTCATGCTCATCCGGGCCTACGTCCCGGACCTGCGCCTCATCTACCTGCACAACGTCCACGACATCGTCGAGGAATGGGACGCCCTGCGGCACGTCCCGGCGGTGCTGGAGAAGGAGATCTGGTCGCTGGCGAATGTGTGGCACACCCAGGCGCCGGGTGCTGCGTCGCGTGCGGCGGGCCCCGGCGCCGGAGTGGCGGGGCCCGCCGCACACGACGCGGCACCCGCCACCTGCGGCGCTCTCCGTCCCGCCGCCGATGGCTTCCTGGTCTGCCTGGGCGACGGCCTGCTGGCGGAGGAGTGGAGCTGGCTGCGGCGACGGTGGGAGTTCGCCTTCGGTGAGCCGCCGGCGCGCGTCGTGGGGGCGACGCTCGTGTGGTCCGATGAACTGATGCAGCGTGAGGTCACTGACTTCACGCAGACGCGGCGCCCGCTGGGGCATCGCCTGCTCTTTGAGCTGATGAACCTGGGAGCTCCGGTGGGCGCCACGGTGCGCCTCGAGGACCTGGCCGCCGCGACCGGTCCACTGCTGCTCCTCAACGCCCACCTGCTGTCCGAGGGCGAATGGCGGGCGCTCGAGGCGTACGATGGCCCGGTGCTGGCCATCGGGGGCCAGCCCAGCCCGCACGAGGGCGAGCGTCGCGAAGTGCGCCCGGGCTTTGTCGTTCGGACCTTCCCCGCCCCGCCGCTACCGCCCGACATCGCCGGGCTGATCGACTCCCGCGGCTACTGGGACCACATGAGGCAGCGGATGCCTGCCCCGACGTTCCTGCAGAGCTGCGCGCGCGAGCTGTGGGAGATGGCCATGCCCGGCGTGAGCTTCCCCGTGGACCAGGTCTGCCTGGCGCTCGCGGAGCTTCCCGACGGCCGCCTCCGCGTGGCGGTCAAGAGCAAGCAGTGGCTGTACTGCAAGCCGGAGATTGACCTGGGCCGCGCTATCGAGCGGATTGACGTTGTCAGCGAGTTCCCCCTCGTCCGCATCCGCCCCGACGGCAGCAAGTTCGCCGTCCGCATCCCCCCACGCGGGTTCGTGGTGGCGGATATCACTCTGCGCCAGCAGTAGAGCGCCTGGTCCTGGCGGTGGGTGGCGAGCGCAGCTGAGCGGGAGAGGATGGAGGGCAGGGATGGGTTGGGGGGGCTGCAGCCGGTTGGCGCGGGCTGTGGGAGCGGTCAACGACCGCGACC
>JAJFUB010000050.1 GCA_021372615.1 bacterium
GGGTCAGGCCTTTCCTGCACAGGGGGAAGCCGTTGGAGGGGCCGGCTATCAGCCGGCCCGGCGCAGGCGGCGGACGGTGCCGTCCTGCGGCATGGCGGACAGGAACTGATGATGGCGGGCCGGATGATATCCGGCCCCCAACGGCTCCGCTCGCGGCGACGTCTCGTGCCCCAGAACGCGGTCGGGCCGCCCTCGCGCAAGGGCGGCCCGACCTGAGCGTGAAACAGGAACAACTGGGCACATGAAACGGAACTGCGATGATACGAGTGCCACTATGAGGAGTATGCCCCGGCCAGGGGGCGCGTCAAACCATCGCGCGCGGGCGAGCCGCCCGCGCTACTGCGGGATACCCACCCGCTTCCCCCCATCCATCATCTATCATTCCGCACCCATCACTCGCCGTCCCTCACTCCTCCGGCAGGGGCTTGTGCTTGCGGCTCAGGTCCACCGGCCGGGTGCTCGTGCGGACATTGCCGGCGCTGTCCTGGTGGAGGAGATTGTGGTACAGCCGCGACTGGCGCGGCTCGGGGAAGTCGGTGCGGTAGTGCGCCCCGCGGCTCTCCTTGCGGTTCAGCGCCGCCCGCACGATGATGTCGGAGACCAGGATCATGTTGGCCCGCTCGATCTCCCACCGCTCCGGGGCCTCGCTCTCGCCGAGGGCCTGGCTGAACCGCGCCAGGTTCTTGAGCGCGTTGTTGAGGCTGTGCTCGGACCGGATGATGCCCACATCGTCCCACATCATCTCGCGCAGGTCGCCGTACATGTCGGCGGCCACGGGCGCCGGGGCGAAGGGCTTCTGTTCCAGCGCCGCGACGCTGCGGGGCGAGGGTTCCGGGAGCTTGGCCATCGCCTTGGCTGCCCGGGCGCCAAACACCAGCCCCTCCAGCAGCGAGTTGGAGGCCAGCCGGTTCCCGCCATGCACGCCCGTGCAGGCGCACTCGCCGGCGGCGTAGAGCCGCCCGACCGAGGTCGCGCCGGTAAGGTCCGTGTCCACCCCGCCCATGGCATAGTGCGCCACCGGGCTGACGGGGATGGGCGTCTTCAGCGGCTCGAAGCCGCGCTTCTCGCACTCGGCGATGATACCCGGGAAGCGCTGGCGCGCCCGCTCCTCGCCGATGGGCCCGAAGTCCAGGAAGACGAAGGGCTCGCCCGACTGCTTGCTCTCGGCCAGCACGGCGCGGGCCACCTGGTCGCGCGGGGCCAGCTCGCGCTGCGGGTGGTAGCGTTGCATGAAGGGCTCGCCGTTGGTGTTGAGGAGAATGGCCCCCTCGCCACGCACCGCCTCGGAGATCAGGAACTTGGGCGTGCCAGGCGTCGCCAGGGCCGTCGGGTGGAACTGCACAAACTCCATGTCGCGCACCAGCGCCCCGGCCCGGAAGGCCAGCGCCACACCGTCGCCGGTGGCGACCGGCGGGTTGGTGGTGCGGCGGTACAGGCAGCCGAGGCCGCCCGTAGCCAGGCACACGGCCTTCGCCAGGAAGCTCAGGTTGGCCTTGCCGGCCAGGTCCCGGGCCTCCACGCCCAGGCACTGACCGTTGGCCACCAGCAACCGGACCGCCATGACCTCCTCGTAGATGTCAATGGCATCGGTGGTGCGCACGGACTCGATCAGGGCGCGCTCGACTTCAGCCCCGGTGGCATCGCCGTGGGCGTGGATGATCCGCCGGTGCTGGTGCGCCGCCTCCTGGCCCAGCAGCAACTGACCACCGTTGCGATCGAAGATCGCGCCCGCGTCCATGAGGTCGGCGATGGCCTGCGGGGCTTCATAGGTGAGCACCTCGGCCGCCGGCAGGTCCACCAGCCCGGCTCCGGCGGCGACCGTGTCCTCCAGGTGCGACTCGGGACTGTCCTTGGTGGACAGGGCCACGGCGATGCCGCCCTGCGCGTAGTTCGTGTTGCTCTCCCGCAGGCAGTCTTTGGTCAGCAGCGCCACGCGCCCCTTGCGGGCCAGGTGCAGAGCGGTCCACAGCCCGGCCACGCCGGAGCCGACCACGATGAAGTCGGTGTGAGTGGTGAGAGCGCCGTCGGCGTCAGTGCCAGTCTGGGAAGTCATGCGTACACCTGAGTGTGGGCCTGCCGGCTGGGGGTGACAGTATCATAGGCAAGCATATGCCGAGAGTCAACTTCGTCCGAGCCGTCAGCGCCGCCGGAGGAGGCAAGAGAGGGGGCCGGGTGACGGGCGCTGCCGCGCCCGCCTAGACTGAGCCGGCCCTCCGGGCCTTCACGGCACGGCAGGCGTTGCCACCGTTGCCACCGTTGCCACCGTTGCCACCGTCAGCGCCGGAGGCGCGGCTCAACCTAGGCGGGGGCGGAAGCCCCCGTCCCCGCGCCGTCCTCATCCTCCCTACCATGCCGCCACAGCCGGAGCGCCGGAGGCGCGACTCACGCCTACCGCTACCGGATCCGCCGCAGCAGCCACTTCTTCACACTGACCAGATAGCCCGTGCTCTTCGCATTCTTGTCAATCGTCTCCATCTTCAGCCGATGCGGGCCCTTCGCCAGCGTCACCGTGCCGAAGCTGACGCGCTCGCCCTCGGCGTCCACCGCCGGGTAGTACGCATCGAACGGCTCCCCGACCGGCTTGTCGTCGAGGCTCACGCGCGTGAGGCCGTACATCGAGGCCAGGACGAACTCCGCCAGCAGTTCATACTTGCCCGGCTTGACCTCGGGCAGCGTGAATACGAGCCCGGCGCCGGCCTTCCTGGCCCCGAGCAACTGTGAGCCGAGGTCATCGAGCCGCTTGGTGTAGCCATCGCCGACGACCTCGGTCGGCAGGTCCCGCGCCTCGAAGACGAGGCCGTCGAACTGCTCAGCCGGGATCAGCGACAGCGTAACCTCCTGCTTCGTCCGTCCCTGGTCGAAGGGCAGGCAGAGCACGAGCTTGGCGTTGGTCAGCGGCGCGCTGCCGTCCTTGGTGTAGGGGTTGTGCTGCCGCATCGGCCAGCGCAGCGTCGCGCCGGGCGGCACGGTCACGCGCAGGCCGCGATAGGCGAACCAGGCCCCGATCTCCGCCGCCGGCAGCACCACCTCGTCGTCGGCCAGCCGGATCGTCTTGCCGGTAGCCGTGGTCAGCTTCAGGCCCCGGTGCATGAACGGCACGTGCGCCTCGAAGCGCTGGTCGGCGGGCGCCTCGTAGGTCAGCTTCAGGCTCCCGCCCTGCTGGGGCGTCACCGTTACGCGACAGTCGCTCTCCCCCGTCTTGAGCGCCAATGTCTCGGCCCCGGCGACCGTCTCGATCTTCGCGGCGGCCGGCACCCACAGCAGGTCAATCTGGGGGGTGAAGTCGGGGTTCTCGCTGCCATCGTGCTTGAGCAGCGCGCAGTCTCCGCGCGTGAAGGTGGACCAGTAGGGCTGCATCTTGGTGTTGCCGCCGCCGAGGACGAGGCCCAGGCCGTCGCGGTACACATCCACCAGGTTGTGCCGGTCCTGAATCCAGCGGTTCTTGGGCACGGGGCATGCATACGCCGACATCGCCCACTGCCAGGGCTTGTCCCGCACGACGACGGCGCCATTGTTGCCCACGGTGGCTCGAGCCTTGTCACCCGCGGCTGGCGGCATGACCGCCGGGCCGGTGCCCGAGTACAGCAGCATCGAAGCAGCATAGTCGGCGCCCACGGCCGGATGGTCCCTGACGTACAGGCCCATCTGCTGCAGCAGGAACCCGCGCCCCTCGGGCGTCCAACTGAAGCCCACGTTCCCGATCTCCACCCCGGCATGGTACACCTGCCGCTCGTCCACGCAGGCCACCGAGGAACCATCGGGCCACAGGATGGCGGCATGGAACTGCGCGGACCGCTGCAGGGCGGGCAGGACCTCCGGGTCCTTCGAGAAGTTGTAGTACACGCCGAGGGCGTCCACGTAGACCTCGTTGTAGCCGACGACCGGGCCGAAGTTCTCGGACCAGAAGCCGCCGGGATCCTGCTGGGCGACGACCTTGTGCAGGAAGGCCGCCGCCGCCTGCTTCCACTCCTCGTTGCCGAAGACGATCCCGGCGATGTACAGGGCCATGGCGTGATGGGTCGGGATGTTGTGCACCCCGCCGTCGGCGTACCGGCGGATGCCCTTGAAGCCTAGCAGCAGCCCCTTCTCCCACTTCGCGCGGCTCTCGGGGGGCAGTGTGTCCTTGACCAGCAGGTAGGCCCTGATCCAGCGGCTGTAGGTCCACGGCATGTGGATCTGGCCCCAGGTGGAGTTGTCCTTCTTGCGGAAGATCCACCGCCCATGGGGGTCCTGGTCGTCCACCAGCGCCTCGCCGCCCTTGGCGATGGCGGTCAGCACCCGCTCGCTGTGGTACCACGGGTTGGCCGGGTCTTCGATGGCCCAGGCCGCTGCCAGCGGCAGCAGCACGTTCTGGTCGCTGCAGATCCAGGGCTTGGAGCCGAAGCGGCCGGTCTGCGGGTCCTGACTATTGAGGATGCCCTCGATGCCGTCGGTCAGACTCTTGAGCAGGTAGCTGCGCGGCGGCCAATCCTTGATGGCCATGGGGGCCTCCTGGGCCAGGGCCAGACTCACGCTGAGCAGGGCGGCAACGAGCGCGGCATAGCGCATGAATGTCTCTTCCTCTCGGCGTTACATTGGTCCCCGGGGGCGCGAGGGCCTTCCCGGGGCAGGGACACACCGGCGCGGGAGCGAACTGACCGCGACTGCCCGCGCGCGAGGTGTCGCCTGTGTCTGTGGTATCAACTGCCGATCTTGTTTCCGGCTTCCGGGGCCTGGGCCTGGCCGCCGGGGATATGGTGATGGTGCACTCCAGCCTGTCGTCGTTCGGCCAGGTCGCCGGCGGCGCACCGACCGTCGTGGCGGCCCTGCTCGAGGTGCTGACCCCGCAGGGCACGCTGGTCGTGCCCACCTTTTCCCGCTATCTGCAGGGGGAGCCCGTGTGGGACCGCGAGCACACCCCGTCGCTGATGGGCAAGATCTCGGAGACGGCCCGCACCTGGCCCGGCGCGCTGCGCAGCAGCCATGCGGCCCATTCCCTGGCCGCCATCGGCGCGCAGGCCGAGGCGATCTGCCGCAGCCCCCACCGCACCGGCTTCGGCCCCGACAGCCCCTTCCAGACCCTCGTGGACCAGGACGCCTGGGTCCTGCTCATGGGCGTGACCTACAGCAACTGCACGCTCTTCCACCTGCTGGAGGCCACGGCCAACGTCCCGTACCGCTTCCTGGAGGAGCGCCGGGCCACGGTCATCGTGGACGGCGTCCGCGACGAGCAGGGCTCGGCCTGGGAGTACACGCGCCTGCCCGACACGGCCAATGACTTCCTGACTCTCGGCGCGGAGCTCGAAGCCCGAGGGCTCGTGCGCCAGGCCCGCCTCGGCAACAGCTCCCAGCGCCTCTTCCGCGCGCGGGACGCCTACGCCGTCGGCCTGGAGAAGCTCACCGCAGACCCGCTCTATCTCCTCACCGCGGGGACCCGGCGGGCGTGGTTGGCGCGGCACCGGCGCTCGCCGCGCACAGGGGGTGAGGAGGGGGCCCCGCGATGACGGGGGCTTCCGCCCCCGCCTAGGCTAAGCCGGCCCTCCGGGCCTGCACGGCAACACCACCGCCCACGCGGCAGCCATCGCGCCCCCCACCTCCCCCGTCAGCACCCGGGCCGTCACCGCTGTGGCCCAGGCCGCGAACGCCAGAGGCAGGCCCGTCGCCGTCGTCGTCAGCGCCGGAGGCGCGACTCAATCTAGGCGGGGGCGGAAGCCCCCGTCCTCTCCGCGCCCGATTTCCTCCCCCTTCCCCGTGCCGCCTTGTCCGAGCGCCGGAGGTGCGACTCGACCTGGTCATGCTTCTCGTCCGTCACGGCAGCCACAGGTGCGCCGCGCCCGGCTGCACCGTCACTCGCAGCGGTGTCGTGGTCCGCAGGTCGCCATCCACCATCACCGGCGCCGGCACGTCGCTCTCCACCACGATCTCCCGCCCGCGGCGGCATGACACCGCCGGGTGCGCCACGTGCGTACCCTTGAAGACCCGCGGCAACGTGCGCAGGAACTCCACGCGCCCGATCGGCTCGACGACCACTACGTCGAGCAGCCCGTCATCGGGACGGGCGTCAGGGGCGATGCACATGCCCGCGCCGTATGACCGGGCATTGGCGATGGCCACCAGCAGCGCCTTCCCCTCCCACGTGTCCTCATCCACCCGCAGCCGCAGCCGCACCGGCTGCATCCGCGCCAGCTCGATCATCACCGCCGCCAGGTAGGGCACCGCGCCCCCACCCAGGCGCGTCCGCTGGTTCATGCGCGCGGCGACAGCCGCATCGAAACCAATGCCGATGATGTTAACTGCGACCATCGGGGGATCGTCCAGGCGCATCAGGTCCAGGCGCCGCGACTGCCCCCGCACCACCTCCCGCGCCGCCTCGCGCGGCGTCGCGGGCAGGCCCACGGTGCGCACGAAATCGTTCCCTGTCCCTGCCGGGATGAATGCCACGGGCGTGTCGCTTCCGGTCAGCCCGTTCAGCACTTCGCACAGCGTGCCATCGCCGCCGCAGGCGACGATGAGGTCGAAGCGATCCGCTGCGTCGCGCGCGATGTCCGTCGCCTCGCCGGGCCCAGATGTGACTCGCAGATCCGTGCGCCACCTGGCCTCATGGAACTCCATCTCGGCGTCCAGGGCGGCGGCCATCGCCCGCCCGCGACCAGCCTTCGGGTTGATGATCAGTTGCACCCGCATGGGCGCCCTATTCGCCATCGAGAACGCTTGTACCTTACCGGCAGGAGAACTCCCTCTACCCGCCGAACCGCTCAGCGGCCGCGACATCATCCGCAAGGTGGGTGCGACATGGACCAGTTCAAGACGGTGGTCGTGGGGGGCGGGATGGTCGGTGGGTTCTGTCTCAAGGAGATGGCCAAGCTGGGGGTGGCAGCCGGGGAGGTCTGCCTGCTGTCAGAGGAAGCCGTGGCGCCGTACCAACGCCCGGACCTGTCCAAGGACTTCCTCACCGGCCGCAAGCCGGTCGAGAAGCTGGCCATCAACAAGGCAGGCTTCTACGAGGACAATGGCTTCGTCGTGCGTCTGGGCACGCCGGTGACGGCCCTCGATCCCGCGGCCCACACGGTCGTCGCGGGCGGGGAACAGATCGGCTACGAGAAGCTCGTGCTGGCGACCGGCTCGACGGTGCGGCGCCTGGACCTGCCGGGCGCCGACCTGGAGGGCCTCTGCGTCCTGCGCAGCTTCGCTGACTGCGTGCACCTGAAGGAGGCGGCCGCGCAGGCCCGCAAGCTCGTCATCATCGGCGGCGGCTTCATCGGCACCGAGGTCGGCGCGCGGCTGGCCGAGCAGGGCCTGGACACGACTATCGTCTACCGCGAGCAGCGGATGATTGACTTCTTCTTCCCGCCGGAGATCTCGGCGCTGTACGAGGACCGCTTCACCAGCCACGGCGTGCGCCTCGTGCCAGGCGCCATGCCGGCGGAGTTCGTCGGCGAGGGTGGCCGCGTGCGCGGCGTGCGGCTCGCCGGCGGCGAGGTGCTGGAGGCGGACATGGTCCTGCTTGCGGTGGGCGTCCTGCCGAATGTGGGGCTGGCCGAGGCGGCGGGGCTGAAGCTGGAGCGCTGGCTGCTGGTGAACGAGTTCCTGCAGACGAGCGACCCGGACATCTTTGCCGGGGGCGACATGGTCGCCTACCCGGACCGCTACAGCGACACCGTGCGCCACATCGAGCACGAGGAGCATGCCCGCCGGGGCGGACGGCACATCGCCCGGGAGCTGCTGGGCGACCTGCAGCCGTATGACATCCTGCCGATGGTCTGGTCAGATGTCTACGACCTGTCGTGGGAGTTCCGCGGCAGCTGGATGGGGGTCGAGCAGGTCGTCTACCGCGGGGACGTGATGAGCGGGCAGTTCAGCGCCTGGTGGCTCAAGGAGGAGCACGTCATCGGCGCCCTGACGCCCTACAGCGACGACACGGCCCTGGTGGACGCCGCCACCGCGCTCATCAAGGAGCGCCGCCCGGTGGCTGTGGCGGCCCTGCAGGATGAAAGCATAGCCCTGTAGCGTGCCCAGCGAGAGCAAGTCCACGTCGGCCAGTAGGGCAGGCGGCTCGCCTGCCCGCGCTACTGCGGAGGGCGGGAAGCTGCCGCCATGCCGCAGCGAGACGCAGGATGCGAGGTCCCAGCACCTGTATCCCAACGCCTGTATCCCGACACCCGGAGCCTCCCATGACCAGCCGCGAGCGACTCAAGCGTGCCTTCAAGTGCCAGGAGACCGACCGCATGCCCGTGCGCCTGTGGGGCGTGGACCCCTTCACGCGGCGCGAGGACGCCACCTGGCAGCCCCTGTATGACCTGTGCGAGAAGTGGGGCCTGGACTACATCCGCAATGGCCCGGTCACGATGCACTACGAGGGCGAGGCGGCCCCCAGCCACAGCGAAACCCGCGACGGACCGCGCCCCGACATCATCGAGACCGAGACCGTCATCGAGACTCCGGCCGGCCCGCTCACAACGCTCTTCCACCGCAACCGCGACGGCAGCCCCGGCTACACCGCCAAGCACTACCTCGAGACCGTCGAGGACGCCCGGCGCTGGCTCTCGATCCCTGTGCGCAAAGGCACGCTGGACCCCGAGCCCTTCCGCGAGTTCGCGGCCCGCAGCGGCGACGGCGGCCTGCAGATGATCGGCATCGGCGAGGCCATGTACTCGATCCAGGCGCTGATGGGCTCGGAGGTCTTCGGCTTCTGGCTCATCGAGGAGCGCGACCTGCTGCACGAGATGGTGGACCGCGCCTACGCCGGGATCGAGGAGATCGTCAAGCAGGCGCTGGCGGCCGACCTGGGCGATGCGTTCGGCTGGGTCGGGCCGGAGCTGTGCATCCCGCCCCTGGCCTCCCCGGCACACTTCCGCGAGTACTGCTTCGACTACGACAAGCGCCTGATTGACATGATACACGAGGCCGGGAGGCTCGTGTGGGTGCACTGCCATGGCGACATGAACCCGGTGCTGGAGGGGTTCATCGAGATGGGGGTGGACTGCCTGAACCCCATCGAGCCCCCGCCCATCGGGAAGCTGACCCTCGCCGAGGCCAAGCAGCGCTGCGGCAGGCGCATGTGCCTGGACGGCGGCATCCAGAACGGGGACTTCCAGCTCCTGACCCCGGCGCAGATGGTGCGGCGCGTGGAGGAGGTCGTGGCCCAGGGCAAGCCGGGCTACGGCTTCATCCTCTGCCCCACCTCGGACCCGGGCACATGGCCGACGCTGAGCGACCGCATCATCGAGAACCACGTGGCGTTCGTCGAGACAGCCATGCGGCTGGCGGAGTACTGAGCAGAGTGGGGGTAGGGTGGCGTGGGGAACGGCAGCCTACCCCCTACCCCTCCCTGCCGCGCTCGTGAGCGAGCGCAGGAGGGGTCGCTGCGAAGCAGCGGGGGTAGGACAACGTGCCCGAACGGCAGCCTACCCCCTACCCCCTCCCTTCAGGGAGGGGTCGCTGCGAAGCAGCGGGGGTAGGACGACGTGTCCGAACGGCAGCCTACCCCCTGCCCCCTCCGGAGACGCTGCGCGTCTCTCAGGGGAGGGGGAACGGCAACGGCAATGATTACGGCAATGACGAGGCTTGGAGAGGCAACAGTGACTGAGCTACGTTTCGAGGACTACACCATCCCCGCAGCAGAGATCGGGCCCGAGAATCCGTTGCCGGTGTTCCGGGCGGCGGAGCATGACCGGAAGATAGACTTCGACGCCAACCACATCCCCGAGGAGGACCGAGTGGGGCTCGGTGTGGCGACCGGCGCGCGGGTGCTGCCGTACCGGATGCAGGACGGCTACAGCCGGCGCCGCGAGGAGCGCGCACTGCCCTCCCTCGTGCTCGAGAACGACATCCTCCGGGTCCGCGTCCTGCCCACCGTCGGCGGCAAGGTGACCTCCATCTTCCACAAGCCGCTCGGGCGCGACCTGATCTACTGCAACCCCGTCTTCCAGCCGGGCAATCTCGCCATCCGCAACGCCTGGACCAGCGGCGGGATCGAGTGGAACGCCGGGCAGGTCGGGCATCACTACCACACCTGCTCGCCGGTGCACTGCGCCCGCCTGACGGGGCCCGATGGCAGCCCGGCCCTGCGCCTGTATGTGTGGGAGCGCACCAAGGGCTTCCCCTATCACATCGACCTGCACCTGCCGCCCGGCTCGCCCTTCCTGCTGGCCCATGTCCGCATCATCAACCCGCACGACCATGCGATCCCGATGTACTGGTGGACCAACATCGGGATGCTCGAGTCCGAGGGTGCGCGGGTGCTGGTGCCGGCCGACACCACCTACCACGGCCTGACCGTGTACGACTGCCCGATCATCCGGGGTCTCGACTACAGCTACTCCACCCAGGTCAAGCGTTCGTACGACCTGTTCTTCCGCATGCCCGAGGGACAGCGCCGGTGGGAGGCGTACTTCGACCGCGACGGGCGCGGGTTCATCCACACCTCCACGGCGCGCCTGCGCGGACGCAAGCTGTTCGCGTGGGGCATGGGCCAGGGCGGGCGGCGCTGGGGTGAGTACCTGGCCGCCCCGGACATGCCGTACGTGGAGATCCAGGCGGGGCTGGCCTACACCCAGTCGCACACGATCTCCATGCCCGCGCGGACCGCGTGGAACTGGACCGAGGCGATGGGGTACTTCGAGGGTGACCCGGCGCTGCTGCATTCGACCAACTGGCAGGAGGCCTACGGGGCGGCGGAGGGCGTGCTGGCGGGGATGCTGCCGGAGGAACAGATGGAGCGGCAGCACGAAGCCCTGACGGCGATCGAGACCCAGGCGCCGGCCGAACTCCTCTACCGCGGCACCGGCTGGGCGGCGCTGGAGAGGCGCCGGGCCGTCGCGGCCGGCGAGGCCCCGACGCTGCCGCCCGAACTGCCCTTCACCGACGAGGACCTCGGCCCCGACCAGGAGCCGTGGCGGCAACTGCTGGAGCAGGGCGTCTTCCCCGTGCGCGACCCGCAGGATGAGCCCGGCCAGTTCCAGGCGCAGGAGCAGTGGCGCGCGCTGCTGGAGCAGAGCATCGCCGCCGGCCGCAGCGATCACTGGCTGGCGTGGCTGCACCTGGGCGTGATGCGGATGGAGGCCGGCGACACCGCAGGGGCGCAAGCCGCGTGGCGGACCTCGCTGGAGCGCGCGCGCAACGGTTGGGCGCTGCGCAACCTGGCCGAGGTCGAGCACCGCGCCGGCAACCACGAAGCGGCCACGGACCTGTTGGCCGAAGCGGTCAGCGTCGGGCCGCTGGCCCCCGCGCTGGTCGGTGAGTATGTCGCCCTGCTGTTGCGCCTCAAGCGCTTCGACACGCTCGATGCCCTGCTGGCAGGGCTGCCCGGCGCAGTGCGCCAGACCGAGCGCCTGCAGATGGCCGCCGGCTGGGTCGCCCTGCACTTCGACCGCTTCGACGAGGTGCGGCAGGTGCTCACGCAGGACTTCGCCACCGTGCGCGAGGGGGAGCTGACGCTCAGCGAGCTATGGTTCGGCCTCAAGGAGAAGGAGCTGGCGCGGGCTGAGGGGATCGAGGTGGACGACGCGCTCAAGGCGCGCGTGCGGCGCGAGTGCCCGCCGCCGTACGAGATAGACTTCCGCATGTCCCAGGAGGGCGACGACAAGTACGTTGCACCGCAGGCCGCCTCGGAGTGACGCAGCCCCAGCGGCCGGGAGGTGACGACCAGGCCGGGCGGGAAACTACTGCTTCCCGCCCGGCCTTGTGCCGCCAGGGCCGTTCCCGAATCCCGTATCCCGAGGCCTCACCCATGCCCAATCTGCCGTTCTTCGACTGCAACTGCCTCATCGGCACCCGCCAGTACCGCCATCGCACCTCGCCCGAGACGCTGCAGGATTACCTGAACGACTTCGCCTACTACGACATCCAGGCCGCGTTGGTCCACCATGCGTACGCCGTGGAGTACTCGCAGGACTACGGCAACCGCCGCCTGCTCGACGAGATCGCCGGCCACCCGCAGCTCCTGCCCGAGTGGCTGGTCATCCCCCACTGGGCCGGGGAGATGGCTCCGCCCGACGAGCTGGTCGCCGAGATGCTGTCCCTGAATGTCCGGGCCGCGCGCGTCATGCCCCGGGCGCACAACTTCCCGCTGAGCAAGGACGTCGCCGGGCCGCTGCTGTCGGCGCTGCAGGAGGCGCGCCTCCCCGTCTTCGCCGACGTGGCTCAGCTCGATCTCACCGCCGCGATTGCCCTGGCTCGCGAGTACCCCGAGCTGCCGATCGTGCTCTGCGGTGTGGCCTGGGCGTCCGACCGCGTGCTGTTCGCCTGCCTGGGCGACGTGCCGAACCTGCACTTGGAGACGTGGGCCTTTCAGGGCCACCGGCACTATGAGCGGTTCGTCAACGCCTTCGGCTCCGAGCGGCTGCTGTTCGGGACCGACCTGCCGCTGCGCTCGCCCGGCGCGGCGCGGATGATGACCTGCTACGAGCAGATCAGTGACCAGGACCGGCGCAACATCGCGGGTGAGAACCTGCTGCGGCTGCTGGGCAACGTCCGGGGGGCGCAGGGGCCACTGCCGGAGTTGAAGCCCGCTGCCGAACATGCCGATGATGATCCCATCGTGGCTAGGGTCCGCGCGGGCGTGCCGCTGCATGAGGAGTTCGTCCTCGACGCCCACGCTCACCTGGCCCACAAGGGCTGCATGGGCGTGAACCAGTGCGCCCTGGCGTACAACGACCCGGACGGCCTGGTCGGCTCAATGGACCGGATCGGCGTGGACCTGGCCTGCGCGAGCAGTTGGAGCGGCATCACCTACGCCGCCCCCGACGCCAATGACATGGACCTGATCGGGGTCGAGGACCACCCGGGGCGGCTGCTGGCCTACGGGTGCTTGAACCCGAACTACCCGGCCATGTATGATGCGGAGTTTGAGCGCTTGTTCCTGGGCGGCAAGGTCATCGGCTACAAGCCGTACCCGCCCCGGCAGCTCGTGCCGATCACGGACCCACGCCACGAGCGGGCCCTGCAGTGGTGCGAGGAGCACGGGGCGCCGGTGCTGATGCACGCCGGACCGGCTGAGCATGCCGTCGAGCTGGCGCCGAAGTACCCGCACGCCCAGTTCCTGATCGCCCATGCGGGGTCGTCGTGGGACCTGGCCGAGAAGGCGGCGGACGCCGCGAAGCGCTTCGCCAACATCTACGCCGAGATCACCTACACGGCAATCCTGTACGGGTTCATCGAGTTCTTCGTGCAGGAGGTCGGGGCGCAGCAGTTGCTGTTCGGCTCGGACTGCGTCATGCGCGACATCGCCCCCCAGCTCGGCTGGGTCGCCTGGGCGCGCATCCCGCTGGAGGCCAAGCGGCGAGTGCTGGGACACAACATGGCCGACATCCTGGGCCTACAGAACCGCGAGCCGCGCTCGGGCAGGTAGGGGCGCGATTCATCGCGCCCAGCCGGGTCGGTGGCGGCGCGATTCATCGCGCCCATCCGTCCACTGCGGCGCGCTTCCGGGCGCGATCAATCGCGCCGCTACTACTGGGTACGGTACATCGCGCCGCTACGAACCAAGGAGGGCTTCACGCATGAGACCAAGGGCCGTTGTCGCCGGAGGAGCCGGGTTTGTCGGCTACCATTTCGTCAAGCTGCTGCTGCGCAACGACTTCGATGTCGTGATCGTGGACAACCTCGCCACCGGCACGCACCGCAACGCCGAAGCCAACCTGCTGCCGGACCGGTGCGAGTTCATCCAGCACGACGTGTGCGAGCCGTTCCATGTCGCCGGGCCGGTGGACTATGTGGCCAACCTGGCATGCCCGGCCAGCCCGGTGGACTTCTCGCGCATCCCCGTGGACATCATGCGCGTGTGCAGCGAGGGCACCGGCAACCTGCTGGAGCTGGCCCTGCACAAGGGCGCCGAGTTCCTCCAGGCCTCCACCTCCGAGATCTACGGCGACCCCGAGGTCCATCCGCAGCGTGAGGAGTACACGGGCAATGTGAACATCACCGGCCCGCGGGCGGTCTACGACGAAGGCAAGCGCTATGCCGAGGCCCTGTGCTTCGCCTACCACCGCAAGTACCGCGTGCCCATCCACGTGGCGCGCATCTTCAACACCTACGGCCCCCGCATGCGGTCCGACGACGGCCGCGTCGTCTCGAACTTCTGCATGCAGGCGCTCACCGGCGAGCCGCTGACGATCTACGGCGGCGGCGCGCAGACCCGCAGCTTCTGCTACTGCGAAGACGAAGTCGAGGGGCTCTATCGGCTGATGCGGTCGGGGGAGACGGGGCCGATGAACATCGGCAACCCGGCGGAGACCTCGATCCGCGAGTTCGCCGAGTTGGTCCTGGAGCTGACCGGCAGCAAGTCGGAGTTGCGCGATGTGCCGCTCCTGCACGAGGACGACCCCAAGCGCCGCCGTCCGGACATCACCCGGGTGCGGGAGAAGCTGGGCTGGGAGCCGACCACGGACCTGCGGACCGGACTGGCCAGGACGGTGGAGTGGTTCGCGGAGGTCGTGCGCACGAACGGGGAGTAGGGTTGTGTCCGCCGAGTAGCAACGTCCCGTAGGGCAGGCGGCCTCGCCTGCCCGGTGCTGTTGCGCGCGGGCGAGGCCGCCCGCGCTACTGGATGAGGCCGGGGACTCGGCAGAGCGGTACGCCCGACACTCCTGTCGGGCGCTGCGGCGCTCAGCGCAGCATGTCGTTCAACGCGCTGAGCGTCGAGGTGCGGACCTGGAAGTCGTCGAAGTCCACGGCGCTGCCGAAGCACCAGACCCCGGGCGCGCCGCCGGTCAGGTACGCACTGCGGTCATAGGCCACGACCTGCCACTGCGCGGGCTCCTCCGCCTCGTCGTCCCACACCTTCCCCTGCAGCCGCACCCCGTCGGACAGGTTGTCCAGGGCGAGGCGAAGCTGGTACCAGCGCCCGCGCTGCAGTGGCACTGCGGCGCTGGCCAGCGGCGGGTCCACCCGCCCGTCGGGTCGCCGCTTGACCAGGTAGAGGCGGTTGTCCAACGACCGCAGCCGATAGTTGCTGCCGTCGGGTCCGTAGTAGCCGACCAGCCCGAAGCCCCACTTGGTCGGGCCGGGGTGGGCCACGGCCCGGGCGGACACCGTGTAGCCGGTCCAGCGGAGGCAGGCCGCCGCGTTCTCGTCATACAGCGCCCCCGCCGAGTCCTGCACCTGGCGGAGGGCGGCCTGCTTGTCGGGCTGGGTGTCCCGCAGCCACAGACCCCCACGGCTGATCCAGAAGACCGGCAGTCGCCCCTGCCCGGCCTCGGAGAAGTCGGTCGCGTAGATCGGGTCGCCGCCCTTGTCGGCCGCCAGGTCATACTGCCTGGCCGACAGGTACAGGAAGCGCCCCGAGCAGTTGCCCGTCCAGAGCCCGAACGACCCGCCGTGGTAGGGCGCGGTGTTGTCCTCGGCGCGGATGAGCCAGTCCTTCGGCTCGTCCTCATCGCTGCCCCAGGCCCTGCCCAGCAGGATGGTGCTCTCCGGCCGACTGCTGACGGCCACGCGCAGGGAATACCACTTGCCCCGGCTGAGCTTCGCCTCGACGTCCTGGATGACCCGCACCTCGGAGCCGTTCACCTTCTCCAGGTACAGCCGCCCCTCCCCCAGACGCAAGCGGTAGCTGCGGCCCTGCGTATCGTCGTAGGCGGTCAGGCCCAGCCCCCACGGCCCCTCGCCCTCGTCGCCCAGGCACTTGGTCACGACCGAGTAGTTGGCCCAGTACGCCAGGTTCCAGCTATCAATGGTGACATCGTCGCTGGTCTGCCGCAGGACGCGCGTCGCGCGCTGGGCCAGCACCCACTCGCCATCGAGCGGCGCCCACCAGTACGGGGTGGCCGCCAGCGACTGGTCAAAGTCATCGGCAAACAGCAGCCGCTCGGCCGGCAGGGCCAGCGCCACGGTGGCCGCCAGCAGGGCCCAGGCGATCAGCAGAGCGCGGGTCATGGCTGCGTCACCTGCAGGTCGTCGAAGCTGCAGACATCGTCAATGCACCACAGGCCGATCTCGCCACCGGACAGACGTGGTGCGTTGTCGTCGAGCGTCTCGATCTGCCACTGCTTGGGCTCCCCCGCTCGCGCCGGCCAGGCCTTGCCCCGCAGCCGCACGCCCGTCTTCTCGCTGGTGAGCTGTAGCTTGAGGAGGTACCAGAGGCCCTTGCGAAAGGCGAGGGGGCTGCTGGCCAACTGGCGCACATCGGTGTCCGGCGCGCGCCGGCTCAGGAACAACGTCGTGCCCCCCGTCTGCCCGAACTGGTACTGCTGGCCATCCTCCATGTAGCAGGCGCTGAGGCCGAACCCCTGGTTGCGGCTGCCACTGTCCGCTTTGGCCGCGACCTGAATGGTGTGTTCCGTCCACCCGGCGGCGAGCGCATAGGCCGCCGCCCGGAAACCCAGCGTGCTGCCGGCGGCACTCTGACGGAGGCCGGTGGCGGTGCTCTGCCAGTCGCCGCCGACAAAGTGCCAGTAGTTGCCAGGCGTCAGGCCGGCGGGAGCACTGCCCTCGGCCGGCGGGGCGGCGGCATTCGGTGTGACCGTGAAGTCGGAGAAGACAGCGGAGGCCCGGCCGGTGAAGACGCCCGGCCGGCCATACCGCAGCGGCCGGTCGAAGTCCTGGGCGACCACCAGCCAGTTGTCCGGCTCGCGTTCGCCGACGGCCCACACCTTGGCGCGCAGGGCAGTCGCCTTGTCCTCGCTCTGCAGGTTCAGCTTCATGCGATAGGGCTGAGCCTTCAGTTCCATCCGCACGGCCGCAAGGGCCTCGGCACCCGTCGCCGATTCGCGCCACAGGGCCAGCACGCTGCCGAAGTTGCTGAAGCGATAGCACCCCTCGCCGGGCTGCCAGTAGCCCACCAGGCCCACGCCCCACTGGCCGCTGAAGGCCCCGGGCCGGACCGTGGCGCTGACCTCGTAGTTGACGGGCAGACGCACGAGCCGCGCGACGCCCCGGAAGGACGGCTGGGTCTGCCGCACCACCGACGTCTCATCGGTGGCCAGCGCCCACGTGCCGCCGAGCGACAGCCACCCCTTCAGGGCGTCATCTTGCTCGAAGCTGTTCTCATACAGGACGGTGGGAGGCGGGGGGGCGGCGGCGGGCACAGGCGTCTTGTCGGCGGCGACAGCGGCGCCGCCGGCGGTGACGACCAGGACCATGCACCATGCAGAGAGCTTCATGTGAATGAGGGGAGGAGAGACGGCGTGACGGCTCTACAGTACTTCGGCTAGCGAGGTGACGGCCTGCTCGCCCGCCCCCTGATTGGCAACGGCGGCATAGTCGGCGACGGCCTCGTCACGGTTTCCGGTCTCGCGGGCGATGTCGGCCATCGCCAGCAGCGCCTGGTGCCGGGAGGCGCCGGTGCGCGCCTCGGCCCGCAGCACGCGCGCCGCCTCCTGGTAGTGATAGCGAGTGACTTCATCATCGCCCACGGACTCCGACCGCAGGTCGGCCAGCGCCTTGTGGGCCAGCGCCCGCGGCATCCGGCTGGCACTCTTCATGCCCAGCAGCCGCCGGTAGTTGGCATCGGCCTCGGCCAGGTTGCCCCGTTGTCGCTGGACATCGCCCGCCGCGAGCAGGGCCTGGGCCGCCGGGGTCGTCCCCGGGTACGCCAGCGCCACGTTCTCCAGGGCCGCGACCATCAGGTCGGGGTCACTCTCCCGGGCATGCCGCCGCACCGCGTTCAGGGCCGCGACGGCCCGCTTCTCGGCATCCGTTCGTGTTGGCGCCGGCACGGGGGCCACCGACGCTCTGACCAGGGCGTTCCCGGTCCGGGCCGGGGTACGCACGGTCCGGCGCGGCGCCGGGCGTGACGTGACGCGCACCGCCGACGCGGCCTCGTCACGCCGTCGCGCCCCCGCGCGCACTACCGGCATGATGGCCATCGCCACCGGCGAGGCGATTTCAGCGGGCGCCACTGCGCGCAGAGGCGTCTGCCCGGGGACCGCCTGCGGCAGCATCACATGCAGAGCCATCAGCAGGCAAGCAGCGGCGGCTACAGCGGCGGCCAGACTCGGGGCGTGGCGGAAGATCAGTGTCGGGGCGGAGGGGTGGGTGCGCAGGCGATGCAGCGTGGTCGCGGCCAGGTGCTCGGGCACGGGGGCGGGGGCCAGCTCGGCCAGCAGTTGCTCGATCCGCGCCAGGCCCTCCAGCTCGTGGGCGCACCGCGGGCACTGTGCCAGATGCCGCTCCAGCAGCTCGTGCTGCTGCAACGGCAGCTCGTGGGCCAGATAGGCCGGCAATTGGCGGCCAAACCTACAGCGCATCAACCTCGTCACCCATGACCTTCTCGAGCCAAACACGGAGCTTGGCTTTGGCGCGATGCACGCGCGTCTTCACGGTGTTGACCGGCAGGTGCAACGCCGCGGCGGTATCCTCGTATGTCATGCCGGCCAGGCCGTGCAGGACGATGACCGACCGGAACGGCACCGGCAACTGCGCCACGGCTTCCTGCACGAGCTGTTGCACCTGGCGCCGACTGACCTGCTCCAGCGGCCGCCCCTCGGCGCTGATGGGCTCGGTGCGGTCGGCCGCGATCTCTTCCCACGACTCGGCCTGGCGGCGTCGCTCGCGGCGCAGATGATGCAGGCACACCCGCATCGTCAGCCCATGGATCCATGTCGTCAGGCTGGCCTCGCCACGGAACCGCGGCAGGGAGCGCAGTACTTGCAGCAGCGCCTCCTGTGCCAGGTCCGCCGCGCGCTCAGTGTCGTGGGTCATGTGATACGTCACATTGAAGACCCGGCCCTGGAAGCGCTGGATGAACGCCTCCCAGGCGGTGTGGTCGCCGGCGATGCAGGCGCTCACCAGCGCGGCATCGGCCGTGCTGACGTAGCGCGTCGCGGTCTGCTGCGCCACCCACTGCGGGGGAGCAACCAGGGCCTCGCCCTGAGGTCGCCCCTGCAGGTGCAGAGCGCCCGCAGCCAATTGGGCGGCGTGTTCCGCCATCGCCTCATGTCCGCCGGTGTCCCGGGTTGTCTGACGCTGCCTGCTCATCGGGTCTGTTGCCTGTGATGCGGCCGTGGTTCCACTGCTACTATCTTACATCCTGCCAGCCGGGCTTGCCAAGGGCGAGTTGGGGCGTCCCGAAGCCGGCGCGACGGCCCCGTACCTAGGGCGGGGTGTCGGCGTAGCCGACGGGGACCCCGCCGGGAGCGCCGCCGGAGCAACGGAGGCATGTTGGCGGGGGAGTGTGGGAGTCGAACCCACCCGGGACCATCTCTGACCCCACACCGGGTTTGAAGCCCGGGAGACCCACCGGGACCCTGACTCCCCCGACACCGTCTACGGCTTCAACACCCGCGCGTCCCCCTCCCGCCGGGTATAACCGATCTGGTCGAAGTACTCCAGCGCGGCCAGGGCGTACTTGCGCGACACGCCCGCCTCGTCCCGCAGGTGCGCCACGGTGAGACTGCCGTGCCGCTCGATGAGGTTCCGCACGCGCTCCCGCAGGGCCTGCAAGGGCTCCGCATGGACCGTGACGCGGTCGCTGAGCCGCACCAGAATCTCCTGCTCGACCAGCGCTGTCATCACCGAGGAGAACACTCCTGCCGGCACCCGCAGTTCCTCCCGCACGTCATCCTCGGCGGGGGTGCTGAGACCGGCCCGGCGGTATAGAGCCTCCAGGCGTTCCGCCAGCTTCTGCTCCGCGGGCGGCAGCTCGATGCGCCGGTCGGCGAGCCGCACCCGCACCTCGCGCCGCACAAGCACGCCGGTCGCCTGCAGGTCGCGCAGCAAGTAGTCGAGGACCGGCCGGGGCGCCCGCTGCAGGAACTGCGACTGCAGTTCGGGCAGGGGCATCCACAGGCGGGCCGGATGCCGCTCGTAGTAGGCTCGCAGGAGACCGACCAGCCGGTCGCGCTGCTCGTCCAGGCGCTCCCGGTGCAGGACCTGCCCGTCGCCCAGGCGGACCGCCTCCCCCTCCTCCAGCAACTCCGCCACGGCCGCCTCGACGGCGGATTCCGGCTGCCCCGTGTCGAGCACCAGGCCCTGCAGGCTCCGGGGCTCGCGGGCGTCGCGCAGGGTGCGGGCGACGACCTGCCGGGCATCGCCCTCCAGTTCGGCCAGCCCGGTCATGAGGTCCTCATCGAAACGCCGGTGGCGCGGCGGGGCGGCATCGAGAATGGCGCCGCCGCCGATGGTCATGAGGGGGGAGAAGGTGCGCACCACGAAACGGTCGCGCGCCACGGCGACGGCCGCGCGCTCCAGCGCGAACTGCACCGTCGCCGTGTCGCCCGGGGCCACACGCTCGCGATCCAGCAGTGTCACCCGGGCGATGACCTCATCCGTGCCGAGATGCAACCGGACGCGCGCCCGGTGCTTGAGTTCGTCGGCCGAGGGCAACAGGAAGAGCTGGGCATCCAGCCGCGTGGTGGGTTGCAGCGACCCCGGCGCCCCCGCCGTCTGGCCCCGGCGCAGGTCGTCCTTCTTCAGGTCGGGCACATTCAGCGCCGTGCGCCGCCCGGTCCACGAGCGCGGCTCCTTCTGTCCGTGCACCTGCACTCCCCGCACCCGCGCCGTCAGTCCCTCGGGGAACACCTCGACCTGGTCGCCCACCTGCACGTGCCCGGACAGCACCGTCCCGGCGACCACCGTGCCGAAGCCGTGCATGGTGAACACGCGGTCCACGGGCATGCGGAACACCCCGCTGTCCTGGCGCGGCGTGACTTGCCTCGCCAGGTCCGTCAGCGTCCGGCGCAGGGCCTCGATCCCGGCCTGCGTGACGGCGGACACAGGGATGATGGGGGCTTCGGCCAGGAAGCTGTCGGCCACGAAGGCCCTGATCTGCTCGGTCACTACCTGCAGCCGCGCCTCGTCCACGAGGTCGGCCTTGGTCAGGGCCACCAGCCCGTGCTGCACCCCCAGCAGGCGCAGGATGTCCAGGTGCTCGCGCGTCTGCGCCGCCACCCCCTCATCGGCCGCAATGACGAGCATGGCGGCATCGAGGTTGGCTGCCCCGGCCACCATCGTCCGCACCAGCCGCTCGTGGCCGGGCACGTCAATGAAGACGATCTGGGCCTCTGTAGGGCGGGGGCTCGTACCCCGCCCCTCCGGTGGGGCAGTAGGGCGGGGGTACGCCCGACACTCCTGTCGGGCGCCGCCGAGCGGCATGAAAACGAACCCCAACTCGATTGTGATCCCCCGCCGCTTCTCTTCCTCCAGCGTATCGGCGTCCACGCCCGTCAACGCCTTCACGAGCGCCGTCTTGCCGTGGTCTATGTGCCCGGCGGTGCCGATGATGACTTGTTGCTGGGTGTCCGGTGGTGGCATGGGCGCGTGAGTCATTCCTCGCCCCCCTGGCCTGGGCCTGCCCGGTCGGGCAGGAGACGGCGCGGCGAGACGGGAATTGTGGTGTTCTCGTGTGCTGAGGAGGCCGTGCCATGAGGCACCGCATTGCCCTGATCTGCCTGCTTGCCGTTGGTGCCGCCGGCCAGGCCGCGCCCGTGTGGACCAAGTTCGTGGCCCCGGACAAGTCGTACTCGTTCCACTACCCGACCGGGTGGAAGGCGGGGGTGGGTGACCTGGGGATTCAGGTGGACGAGACGACCACCGGCGAGCAGTTGCTCGCCCTCAGCAGCAAGACCGAGCGGGACGAGACGGCTCAGGCCGTGACGTTGCGGGTCATCGAGACCCTCCAGCGAGTCGAGCCATCACTCAAGCTGATCCAGTGGGACGAACTGGGAGACAAGGGCGAGTTTGCCCTGGCCAGGATCGCCTATGACGAGGCGGACAGGCCCTTCACCGGCAACGCCCTGGTGGTCCTGAGCGACGAGAGTGCCCTGTGGTTCAGCTATGCCGCCGCGGAGGCGGACTACTCGCGCCTGCGCGCCAAGGCCCTGCTGGACGGCTTCATCCACTCCTTCGCTGATGGCCCAGGCAGCAAGCGGCCGGAGGTCGCGATCCCCGAGCTGGAAACGGGGCGGCTGGACCGGAACGCGCGTGCCTTCATCTTCGTGGTGGAGTTCGGCTGCGGCACCGCCTTCACCGAGGCCCAGGAGCAGGCCCTGCGGGGCGAGGTCGTAGCGGCGTGGGCGGAGACGCCTGCAGCCCGGCGCGCGCAGTATGACCAGTACCCGGCGCTGATGAAGGTCATCCTGGCGCTGAAGCAGGACGACCTGGCCACCCTCCAGGGGCAGATCAGGCAGAGCCTGCAGGAGATCCTCGCCGAGAGCCAGACCAGCCCTGCCATCGCCACCATTCGGCAGCAGATGGACAAGAGCAACCGGGCCCTGGTGGCGGGCACGCCGCCCCTGTCCGCGGCGGCGGCAGACGGCTACGCCGAGCTGTGGGCCTTTGCCGAGGCCCTGGGCAAGGACTCTACCGCCGGTCCCGAGGACATCTCCCCATCGGTGGTCGAGAGCACGCGCGCCGGACTGCTGAAGAGTTGGCCGGCGTTCACTGACGCGGACAAGCAGGCGGTACTGGGGGCTCCCGCCCTGTGGATGGCGGTGCGCATGACCTTCCGACAGGGCACCGCCGAGGAGAAGCAGCAGGTCCGCGCCAGCCTGAAGAAGCTGGTGGAGGCGCAGACCAGCGCCCCGCCCGCTGCCACCAGCCCCGGCGGCAAGCCGACCTCATCGGGCGGCTCCGCGACGGAACTGGGGAGACGGTACCTTGCCCACCAGACCCTCATGATGATGCAGCAGCAGACCTTCAATACCTACATGTGGAGCCGCGGCTTCCCCGGCTGGACACCCATGGGCAAGATGTGGTAGGCACGTGGCCCGGGCCGCCGCTGTGCGGCCTGGCATCCGGAACCGACGGCCTTCTGCCAGCCGTTGACACGGTGAAGGGGCCCGCGCGAGGAGGGGCCCCCAGACGCCCATGAGGATATTGCGCTTCGTACCGCTACTGCTGTGCTGGTCGGCCTGGCCGGCCGCGTCGTCGCCGCTGTTCGTCGCGTCGTGGACGCCGGAGGTCCTGCCGTCATCTCCCGCGACGGCAGACAGCGCGCGGCCGCTCACTTTCCGACTGCCACCCGAGTACCTGCCGGCGCGCTTCCGCGGTCGGTGTCTCACCCAGCGCCCTGTGGCGCTCGAGGACAAAGTGATCGCCCTGACCTTCGACGACGGCCCGGACCCCGACATCACGCCGGCCATCCTCGACACGTTGGCGCGCTACCACGCGCGGTCCACGTTCTTCGTGGTCGGGGAGCGCGGCAAGCGCTGGCCGGACCTGATCCAGCGCGAGGCGCGGAGCGGCCATGCCGTCGAGTCCCATTCGTTCAGCCACCCGAGTGAAGACGTGAACCTCTGGCATGCCGGCCGCGAGCTGCAGCGTGCCGGGATCGTCATCACCCAGTGGACCGGTCGCGCGCCGACGCTGTTCCGTCCGCCCTGGGGCAGCACCGAGATCAACATGGCCCGCGTCGCGCGCCAACGAGGTCTGTGTGTCGTCAAGTGGACCCTGTGCGCGGGGGACAACCCGCGTCTGACCGCCGCCGAGATCGTCGTAGCGGTCACGCGCAACCCGCGCCCTGGCGACATCGTCCTGCTGCACGACGGCCGCGACCGGCAGCAGACTGTGCGGGCGCTGCCCGAGGTACTCCGCCGCCTGAGCGATGCGGGCTATCGTTTCATCACCGTCCCCCAACTGCTGCGGCGCTGGGACAGCGCCCTCACCCGGGAGGAGCGCCGTCACGCTCGACGCCCGGTCCGCCTCAGTCACCATACCCCTGCGCATGACAGGTCCGGCTAATGCGACGCTTCGTCCCGGTGGTGGCTCTACTCGTAGCGTTGGCGGGGGCGGGCGGCGCGTGGCATCTGGTCAGCAAGCCGACGGCCTCGGTCCGACCGGCGGTGGCTCCCGCTGCGGCGGCGCCTCCGCAACCGGCCTCTCCCGCGGCGGGCAAGCGACCTGCACCTGCCTCCCTTGACGTCCCTGCCCGCTACCGGGGCCAGATCATCCGCAAGCGGGTCCGCCACTTCCCGGACAAGCTCCTGGCCCTGACCTTCGACGATGGCCCCGACCCCCAGATCACGCCGCTGGTGCTCAAGGCCCTGGCCCAGCACGACGCGCACGCGACGTTCTTCGTTCTGGGCAAGTGCGCCCGGCGCTGGCCGGCGCTGGTCAAGCAGGAGGCCGCCGCCGGTCACGCCGTGGCCAGCCATAGCTACAGCCATCCGTCTCGCACCAGTCCGGCCGAGGCCCGCAACGAGCTGGACCGCACCTCGGCGCTGATCGAGCAGGCCCTTGGCCTGCGCCCGCAGCTCTTCCGCCCACCCTATGGCATCACGAACGGCAACCTGTGCCAGACCGCGCTCAGGCGGGGCTACACCGCCGTGTTGTGGACGATCAGCACTGCGGACTCCAACCCCATCGGCCCTGAGGTCATCGCCCACAACGCCATCCATACCCCCAACCCCGGCGACATCGTGCTGATGCACGACGGCGCCGGGCATATGGCCTCGGCCCGGGCCCTGCCGCAGATCCTCCGGGAGCTGTCCGCTACCGGCTTCCGGTTCGTGACCATGCCCGAACTACTTCAGGCCTGGCAGCGTTGGCAGGCCGGACAGCAGACCCCCGCCCATGCCCAGCCTTGACCTCGTGATCGGTATCAGTTGCCTCCACTACGAGTGGCAATCGCTCGAGGAGGCCTTCGCGCGCGTCCAGGAGTTCGGCTTCGGTGTCATCGAGTTCAGCACCAACCGCCTGGCCGGGGCTGACTACGCCCGCTGCGCGGAGCTGGCTGCGGCGACCGGCCTGGGCCTGAGCCTGCACGCCTGGAACGACCCCGCCGGCCAGGCTCCGGACTGCGCGATGGCCGAGCTACGGGAGACACTGGCGCAGTGCGTGGCCATGGGCGCCACCCACCTGGTCGTCCACATGGGCGCCCACCCCACCCGCGCGCTGGGGCTGCAGCGCCTGGCCGAGACGTGCGCGGGCGTCGCCCCGGACTACGAGCAGGCGGGCGTGGTGCTGTGCCTCGAGAACCACTATCCCTACGACTACCACGGCCTGCACGAGCTGGGCGGCGACCCGGACGACTTCCTGGCGGTGTTCGGGCAGGTCAACTCCCCTGCCGTGCGTTTCTGCCTGGACTACGGTCACTCCCACATGGCAGGCAATACCCCCGACTTCATCACCCGTCTGGCTCCGTGGCTGGCGTACACCCACATCGCCGACAACCTCGGCGAGCACGACGACCACCTGGCGCCCGAGGACGGCACCGTGGACTGGCCGGAGGTGCTGGGGCAGACGCTGCAGACGGGCTTCCGGGGCCCCTTCACCATCGAGTTCCCCGAACGCGGCGACCCGGGCCGCTTCTACCGATTTCTCCAGGTGCTGAAGGCGGCGGCCGGCTAACGGCGAATACGGAGCAAACGCGTAGGTGGGCGTGTCCTCACGCCCGCGGCACGGACATGCGGGCGTGAGGACACGCCCGCCCACGCGACGAGGACCACGCGACCGACAGGAGAGACACCTTCATGCCCTTGCGCAACATCTACGAGATGATCGGCAAAGAGAACCAGGTGCGCGGCGGCGACGGCACCTGCAACGAAGCGGCCGTCTTCAAGAACGACGAGCTGCGCACGAAGCTGCTGGGCATCGGCCTCACCAGCATCCACCCCGGCGCCAGCATCGGCGTACACCCGCACGACGACAACGAGGAGATCTACCTCATCCTGTCGGGCCATGGCATCGCCACCATTGACGGCCGCGAGCAGCGCGTCCGCCCCGGCGACGTAATGGTCAACCACCCCGGCTGCAGCCACGGGCTACGCAACGACGGTGACGAGGAGTTGCGCATCTTCGCCTTCGCCGTAGCGACAGGCTAGACCAGCGGTCGGGAGGGCGCTTCATCCTCCGGTAGCGCGGGCGGCCTCGCCCGCGCGGCGGGGACGGGCAGGCGGGCCGCCTGCCCTACGCGGGAGGAGGGGCAGTCCCGTCGAGGACGCAACAGCAGGCACAACGCTCTTCACCCCGGGAGGACTCACATGGCCATCCAGGTCAACACGCTCTGCGTACTTGGCGCCGGCACAATGGGCACGGGCATCGCCCAGGTGGGCGCCCAGGCCGGGCTCCGCGTACATGTCATCGAGACGAACGAGGAGGCCGTCCCGCGCAGCCGCAAGCGGCTGGACAAGTCGCTGCAGGGCGGCATCGAGCGCGGCAAGCTCACCCCCGAGCAGGCCGAGGAGGTCAAGCAGCGGATCACCTGGGGCGGCGACTACGCCGTCGTCGCCGAGGCCGACTGGGTGATTGAGGCCGTGTTCGAGGACGTAGAGGTCAAGCGGCAGGTGTGGGGGCAGGTGGCCCAGCGCGTCCGCGACGGCGTGCCCGTGGCCAGCAATACCTCCACCATGCCCATCAAGTCCCTCGCCGCCTTCTTCGGTCAGCCGGAGCGCTTCGTGGGCATGCACTTCTTCAACCCCCCGCCCGCGATGAAGCTCGTCGAGGTCATCCCCTCCGACCAGACAGCACCCCAGGTGACCGAAGCGGCCGTGGCGCTGTGCGAGCGCATGGGCAAGACGCCGCTCCTCGCCCCGGACATTCCCGGCTTCATGGTCAACCGCGCTTTCGGGGCGCTCGTGGCGGCGGCGGCCGAGGTGTGGGCGCTCGGCGGCGAGCCCGCGGCCATTGACCAGGCTCTTGAGCTGGGCCTAGGCCACAAGATGGGCCCCCTGCGCACCTCGGACCTCGTCGGCCTGGACATCATCAAGGCCGTCCACGAGTCCCTGACCGAGCTAACCGGCCACGATCGCTTCGCCCTGCCGCAGCGCTTCTACGACGAACTCATCAACCAGGGCAAGCTAGGGGTCAAGAGCGGCGAGGGGTTCTACAAGTACGAGGAGTAGGGACGGGGGATGAGGGGACGCAGGATGAGGGGACGCAGGATGAGGGGATGAGGGGATGAGGGGATGAGGGGATGCGGAGGGCGTGGGAGCGGTCACCGACCGCGACCGGCTGGCGCGATGGTCGCGTGGGCGCGCGTGTCCCCACGCGCGCTGGGCCCCTGACGAGGCATGGCCCGCGGTCTGTACACTACACACCCGGAATGCGCGTAGGTGGGTTCGTCCCCGAACCCGCACGGCTTGCGGGTTCGAGGACGAACCCGCCTACGCGGTGAGCGGACCGGACGACCTCCGCCGCCGCATCCCAAGATCACACGAGGGCGACCAACCACCCCCATGAAGATCGTCACCGCGCCCGAGGCCGTCGCGCTCATCCCCGACGGGGCTGCCGTCGCCGGCATCGGCTTCGGCATGATCCAGACCCCCGAGCACCTCCTGCGCGCCCTGGAGCAGCGCTTCCTGGACACCGGCCACCCGCGCGACATCAGCTACATGCACTCCGCCGGGCAGAGCGACCTGCAGGGCGGCGGGGTGGACCACCTGGCCCACGACGGCCTGCTCAAGCGCGACATCGGCGGCCACTTCCGCATGGCCCTGGGTCTCGGCCAGATGATCCTTGAGGACCGCGTCGAGGCATACAACTTCCCCCAGGGCGTCATCGCCCTGCTGTACCGCGAGATCGCGGCCAAGCGCCCCGGCCTCATCACCCACGCCGGCCTGGGCACCTTCGTGGACCCGCGCCTGGAGGGCGGGAAGATGACCCCGCGCACGACCGAGGAGCTGGTGCAGGTGGTGGAGGTCGGCGGGCGCGAGTGGCTCTTCTATCCGGCCCTGCCCCTCGACTTTGGCCTCATCCGCATGACCGCCGCCGACCCGCGCGGCAACCTCACCCACCGCCGCGAAGCCTGCCTCATGGAGGCCATGGCGGCGGCGATGGCCGTCCACAACAGCGGCGGCAAGGTCATCGCTCAAGTGGCGGAGATCCTCGACGACCCCCTGCCGCCCCATGAGGTGGACGTACCCGGCCTGTACGTGGACGTCGTCGTCGTCGCGCCCCCCGAGCACCACCGGCACACCGGCGACCGCGACTTTGACCCGGCGTTCATCTCCCCAGCCGTTCCCCTCTCCGGAGCGCAGCAGAGCGGAGCGAGGGAGAGGGCTGAGACCGCCTGCGGTCTCCGGGGTGAGGGCGCCGTTGCCATTCCCCTCTCCGGAGCGCAGCGAAGCGAAGCGAGGGAGAGGGGCAGGGAGAGGGCTGAGACCGCCTGCGGTCTCCGGGGTGAGGGCGCCGTTGCCATTCCCCTCTCCGGAGCGCAGCGAAGCGAAGCGAGGGAGAGGGGCAGGGGTGAGGAGCCGTTCGCCTCCCGCTCGCAAACGCCAACACTGTCACTCCCCCTCCTGCCCCTCGACGAGCGCAAGGTCATCGCCCGTCGCGCCGCCATGGAGCTGTTTGACGGCGCCACGGTCAACCTGGGCATCGGCATGCCCGAGGGCGTGGCCTCGGTGGCGTACGAGGAGGGCCTCTTCGACCGCCTCCACCTGACCGTGGAGTCCGGCGCCATCGGCGGCGTCCCGGCCGGCGGGCAGTCCTTCGGCGCCTCAGCCCACCCCCTGGCCCTCATCAGCCACGCGGACCAGTTCGACTTCTACAGCGGCGGCGGGCTGGACCTGACCTTCCTGGGACTGGCCGAGTTCGACCACCATGGCAACGTCAACGTCAGCCGCTTCGGCCAGATCGTCGCCGGCTGCGGGGGCTTCATCGAGATCAGCCAGAACGCCCGCGAGATCGTCTTCTGCGGGACGCTCACCGCCTCGGGCCTGCGGACGCAGGTGGCGGACGGCGTCCTGCACATCGTGCAGGACGGCAAGCTCACCAAGGCGCGCGATCACGTGCAGCAGGTGACGTTCTCGGGCGCGGAGGCGTTGCGGCGCGGCACGCCCGTCAAGTACGTCACGGAGCGCTGCGTGTTCGAGCTGCGCCCCGAGGGCGTGACGCTCACGGAGATCGCGCCCGGCATGGACGTGCAGCGCGATATCCTGGCCCACATGGAGTTCGCCCCGGCGATCGCCCCGGACCTCAAGCCCATGGACCCGCGCCTGTTCGGCGAGGCGAAGATGGGGCTGGGGTAGCCGTTGGCGGGGCACGAGGGCGCACACTGCCGCGACGCTCTGACCGCCCGCCACCATCCGCTTGGTGCACCCTCCCGGAGGGCTTCGCCGTGAAGCCGCTGGTTCGCTATGATGCCCGTTCCTCCCCTGACGACCGCTGGGCGGCGGCAGCGGGGCTGACCCCGCAACTGGCTTTCGTCGCCTACACCGACGGCCCCCAGCCCGTGCGCCCGTGCGTGGACACGCTGGACTGCTACGAGCTGGACTACGTGCTCCAGGGGCGCCTGGATGTGTGGCTGGGGGAGGCGCACGTGCCGGCCACTGCGGGGGACATCGTCATCATCCCCCCGGGCACGTTGCACGCCGAGGCGACGCCACCCGGCGTCGCCTCGCAGATCATCTTCCTCGGGGCCAGCTTCCGCAGCGACACCGGCCGGGCGCAGCGCTATCCCCAGCCCCTGGCCCGGAGCCTGCACCTGGGCTGTGGCCACCTCGTGGAGCAGCGCCTGAGGCAGATCATCGCCGAAGTCCACGAGCGCCAGCCCGGCCACGAGACTATCGTGCGCGCCGCCATCGGCGAGATCTTCTGCCACCTGGCGCGCGCCTCGTCAGGCCTGAGCGCCCCCGAAGTCGAGTTGCACGCCGCCAGCCTCCAGCGCTTCGGCGAGCAAGCCCAGAGCTACCTGCGCGACCACCTCGCCGAGCCCCTCTCGCTCGATGACATGGCCCGCCAGTTCCACCTCAGCCGCCGCTACTTCGGCAAGCTCTTCCGCCGTGCCACGGGCCAGACCCCGCATGCCTTCCTGACCGACCTCCGCCTGCACCGGGCGGCGGAGCTGCTGCGCGACCCGGCGCTGAGCATCAAGCAGATCGCCGCGCAGTGCGGCTTCGACGATCCGTACTACTTCTCGAAGGTCTTCAAGCGCCAGAGGGGCCAGGCGCCCTCCCACGTCCGCCGCGGGCCGTGATCCGGCGGCGGATTTCCAGGCTCTGGTCGCTTTTCTCCATCCCCCTCACCGCCGCCGAGCGATATGATGGCCCGAGACACTCGCCCGTGACCCGGAGGCCTGCCATGACCAGGAAACAAGCCTTCCTCACCGCCGTCCGCGGCGGCACGCCCGATGTCGTCCCCGTCGCCCCGCTCATCCACTGCCGCTATGCGCACCAGCGCCTCGGCCGCTCCGATTGGAAGGCCGTCTTCGAGGTCCACCAGCAGCTCGGCTCGTGCCACCACCGCGGTCCTATCGGCCTCGGCTGCGCCATGAAGCTGCCGGAGGGCCTCGGTAGCACCAGCCGCCTGCTTGAGGAGACGCCCGAGGGCCGGCGGACCACTGAGATCATCATCAACACGCCCCGCAAGCAGCTCGTGGGGCGGCAGGTCACGGGCATGATCCCCCATGACCCGCTGGTGGGCAAGACGACCGTCTACCCGGTCCAGTCCACGGAGGACTGGCTGGCCTACCGCGACCTGGTGGAGCTGCAGCGTGAGGGTCTCGGCGACCCCGTCCTGGACACGGTCGAGGAGGCCGTCGCCTTCATGGGCGAAGACGGCATGCCCAGCGTCGGCCTGGGGCCCGCCTACACGTCGCTGGGTTCCGTCCGCGGCATGCAGGACATCATCATGGACTTATACGACACCCCCGACCTGATGGAGGACCTCCTCGCCCTCCAGCGCCCGCTCAACCTGCGCTGTGTCGAGGGCTTCGTCCAGTCCTCCAGCCCCGTGGCCTGGCTGGACATCTGCTGGGCGACCGGCTCGGGCCTGAGCCCGCAGATGTTCGAGCGCTGGGCGATGCCGGACGTATACGCCGCGATGGAGATCATCAAG